>CAUZBA010000036.1:0-14223 GCA_963577635.1 Phycisphaerae bacterium | reverse complement strand
CCGACGACATGCTGTTCGACACGCGTGTCGATGTGGAGGCCGGCCGGTGGCGGGCGATTGTCATCCATGACAGCGGTTCGCTGGTCGGTTCAGCCAAGACAATCGATCGCGCTCATCGCCGCCTGGGCCGCGATGGCCTGGGATACCACTTTGTCATCAACAATGCGTCGGGCGGGGAGGACGGCCGGATCGAACGCGGTCCGCGCTGGCGCGGCCAGATCCGCGGTGCCCACAGCATTGGCGACGGTTCGCAGTGGTTCAACGAGCATGCGATCGGCATCTGCGTGATCGGCGACTTTCAACGGCAGGCACCGACATCGGCCCAGATAGACCGGCTCGTCAGGCTGGTTCAGCTGCTCCAGACCAGACTCGGGATCCCCTCTGACGAGATTCGCCTGCCAACCGACCGTTACCTCAATCCCGCGGTTGATCCCGAGGCCAATTGGGGTGGCGTGACCCACTTCCCGGCCGAGAGGGTGCGTGGTCTTCTGTTGTCGCATCGACACTGAGCGAGTGTCGAGAGGGTGCCAGCCCCGCGCGGTGGCCGGGCCACCGAGTTCGAAATCCGGCTGTCTCAATCACAACTTACGGGCTGCAATCGCCGAAAACAGCGGTTGTCGGCGATATCAAACCTTGAGTCAGAGCGTCCTATAGCCTAAACTGCAATGCTTCGTATCCGGTGGGCGTCATGCACGCAGACGGCCAGGTCCTTCGGGCGGCCTACATTCATAACATCATACGTTTCAGCGACATGGACCGTTTGCACGAAAATCTGGGGTACGACGTCGTGGCCACGCTTGGCGAGGGAGCGCGGAGCACGATCTATGCCGTCAAGGACCGGCGCGGTCAGCTCTACGCGCTGAAGCACGTCGTCAAGGAAAAGGCGAAAGACCAACGATTTCTCGACCAGGCGATCCTGGAGCACAAAGTAGCCAGCCAGCTGAATCATCCGTCTCTGCGTCGCTGCTACAAGATGATCCGCCAGCGTCAGTTGCTTCGTGTGGTCGAAGTGTTCGTGCTCATGGAGATGGTCGACGGCGTGACGCTGGAGCATCAACGGCCAACGGACCTGATCCAGATGTGCCAGATCTGCGGCAAGATCGCTGACGGCCTGGAATCGATGCACGAGGGGGGTTATGTCCACGCGGACATCAAGCCCAACAACATCATTGTGACTGACGACTGGAGCGTCAAGATCATTGACTTTGGCCAGAGCTGCCAGATCGGGACGGTCAAGCAGCGCATCCAGGGTACGCCGGACTACATTGCTCCCGAGCAGGTGCGTCGCAAGGCGATCACACCGCGCACGGACGTATTCAACCTCGGCGCGACCATGTACTGGCTGCTCACCGGCAGCCACATCACGACGATGATTCCCAAGGGGATCGGCGGTGGCGAGCAGACCGAACCGGAACCGACCGCGCCGCCAATCCAGGTACGTCCCGACGTTCCCGCGGCCCTGTCGGCCCTAGTGATGCAGTGCATCGAAACCACCGTCAACGATCGACCCGATTCGATGGCGCGGGTGCGCGATCGCCTGGATCTGGCGATCGGCCAGCTGGTGCGACGCGCCTCGCCCCCACCCGCCGAGGCCGTATAGAGCGGATTTCTCACGAGTTTCACCGCCCAAGGGGTGGTGTCGCTCGCTGACTTCGGGGCACCCCTCCCCGGCCTCCAACCCGCGATACCATTTCAATGTGATGCCTCGCAGTCACTTTGCAGCGATGTTGCTGGTTCTGTGCGTTGCTTTCGATGCGCCGGCGTCAGTCACCGAGTCGCAGATCGCCGCGAGTATCGAGGGGATGAAACGATACCTGTACGCGGTTCAGAACAAGACGGGTGATTGGGAATCCAAGTCGATCGCCGCGAGTCACAGCGGCGGCCAGACGGCGCTGGTTGTTCTGTCTCTGCTGCTGGCCGGCGAAAGCCACCAGAACCCGCGACTTTCGCGTGCGATCAATCGGTTGAAGGATTTCATGAAAGAGGAGTCAAGGAATCCGGAAACGATGAGCACCTACGCAGTGTCGGTTCGGACCCACGTCTGGTCCGCATTGCCCGACGAGTTCCATCCCTGGCTTCTGCGCGATGCGAAGTGGTTGATGGACACCGCGAAGCAGCACCAGTTCGGAACGTTCGATTACCAGCGCCACAAGTCCTCGCGCATCGACAACAGCGTCACGCAATATGGAACGCTCGGACTGTGGGAGGCAGCAAAACGGGGCGTGGCCGTTCCGGACACGATCTGGCAGGCGCTGCAGGCTCATTTCATCGGCGGCCAGCAGGCGAACGGCGGCTGGGACTACAACCACACTGCCGACCCGACGGGCTCCATGACTGCGGCGGGCCTGACCGCTCTGATCATCTGCCGACAGCAACGCTACGGTCGGGCAAAGGCGATTCCCGAACCGCTGGTCAGCGCAATCGACCGTGGCCATGTGTGGCTGAACCGGAATTTCGACGGTCCGCGCAACCCGCCGTTCGGAAGCTGGAACTACTACTACCTGGTGAGCATCGAGCGCGTGGCGCTTGCCGGCGGCATGGGGGAAATCGGTGGCGAGGACTGGTACCGGGTCGGCGCCCGCTACATCCTGGACCAGCAGGTCACGGATGACGGTCGCAGCGACCAGGGCAGCGTCGGCAGGCAACCGTGGCAGACCGCGTTTGCGCTGATGTTTCTCAGCCGCGGGAACTACCCGGTCTGGGTCGGCAAGGTGGCCGTCCCCGGTCTGCGATGGAACATCCGGCCCGACGACGTCCACTCCATGACGTCATATCTGAGCGACGTTGCCGAGCGCGAACTGAACTGGAAGGTGGTTTCCGTCGACACGGCGCCGGAACTCTGGGTCAATGCACCCGTCCTCTATTTGACTTCGTCCGACGCGGTGGAGCTGAACGCGGACCAGCAGCGGCGTCTGCAACGGTATCTGGATCTTGGCGGGATCCTGCTGGCCAATCCTGTCGGCGGATCGACTCAGTTCAGCGCTTCGATCCGCAGACTGGCGCTGCGCCTGTTTCCGCGTTTCCGGATGCGACCACTCGATGACGCCCACCCGATTTTCACTTCGCTGCATCGACTGGACGTGGATCGCACCGGTCCGATCCATGGAGTCTCCAACGGTGTGCGCGAGTTGATCATCCTGGTCGAAGGCGACTGGTCGGCGAGTCTCCAGTCCGGGGTTCGCCGTGGCGGGTTCGGGCCGTGGCCGTTGGCGACCAACCTGTTTGTCTACGTCACCGACCGCGGTCGAATACCGGGGCGGTTGGCGAGCAGCTTCGAACATCGGATCAGACGCCCGACGACGGGGCACGCGCTTCTCGGGCGGTTGCGATACGACGGCGAGTGGCTGCCCGAAGCCGCCGCGTGGGAACAGACCGCGAATCGTCTGTTTAACCGGACCGGCCTGAACGTGCGGACGGCGGACATCGAGTTGGAATCGCTGGCCACGAACCGCGACGGGCCCGCGCTGGCGCACCTGGCCGGGATCGATTCGGTGCATCTGGCCGAATTGGAGTTGGCCGCCATCGAACGATATGCCCGCGGCGGCGGGACGGTCCTGGTCGAGACCGTCGGCGGCCGCGGCGACTTTGCCACGAAAGTCGAGCGACAGTTTGCGGATCGGTTGGGCACCGCCGCCGTGCCCCTGTCGAAACAAAGTCCAATTATCTCGGGCGAAGGTCTCGAGGGCGCCGATCGGATCGGCCGTGTGAGCTACCGTCGGCGGGCGACGGCCGTTCTCTCGGTTCGCAGCCGCCCGCGCCTGGCCGCGTTCCATTTCGACGGCCGGCCCGCCATCATCATCTCGCGAGAGGACCTGACACTCGGCATGCTCGGAACGCGACACTGGGACGTTCTGGGCTACGACGTCGACTCCGCCCGCCGCCTCGCGGTTAACCTGATGCTCTGGTGCCATGCGCAGAGGGTGAATCTGGAACGTGAGATGGCGCAGGCGTCGGGCGGTTGAGTCAAGATGCCCGAAATGGCATGGTGGGCGACCACGACAACGGGGAATGGCCATCGGCTGGGGGCGAGCCCGCATTTCTCACCAGTTTCACCGCCCAGAGGGCGGCTTCGCTCGCTGGCTTCGTCCTCCGTGCGATCCATCCTCGACGTACTATTCAGCTACGCCTGCGGAGGATCGCGTGTGCATCCTCGCCAGCGAACGAACCTGCCGCGTTGGTGTGCGCGCTGTCACCGGCCGAGTATCGAAGACCCCGCCTCAAATACAAACACCACCGGCCTTTACATCACCGAGCGGAAAAACTCGTGAGAAATGCGGGCTAGCAGGACGCTGCAAAACTCGGTCGGCGCAAAAACGTGTACCTGAGATTTAAAAAAGTTTTGCCTTCAACACGTTTGGGCTCGATCTGCGAAGCGAGAGCGGTAGTTTTAAATTGGAGATTCTTGGGCGAACGCCAGAATCCGGGGTTTTGCAGCGTCCTGCTAGTGGCTTGTCAGTGCGCCTTGTATGATAATCTCAGGACATGTCATCTACGCTCAGCAAGGTCGTCCCATGGGGGCGCTCGTTCGCGGAGTACGAACGGATGTTTGCGATCTGCGACATCGATCTTCGCGGACGGATACTTGGCTGCGCCGATGGGCCGTCGAGTTTTAACGCAGAGGCGACGTCTAGAGGCTCTTCAGTCACATCGATTGACCCTCTTTATCAATTCAGCGCAGCTGAAATCAAGAGTCGTATCGACGCCGCCTATCCGGAGATCATCGAGAACGCTCGCCGCAATCAGCACGAGTTCATCTGGAATGACTTTCCATCCGTTGACGCCCTTGGCCAGGCGCGAATGCGCGCGATGGGCTAGTTTCTCGACGATTTCAACATCGGGCTATGGGAAGGACGCTACGTCGAGGCAGAACTTCCCGATCTACCATTCGTTGACGCAGAATTTGATCTGGCAGTGTGCTCCCACTACCTGTTCTTATACACGGATCAATTGACTGAGGAGTTCCATGTTTCTTGAGTTCGAGAGATGAGTCGAGTCGCCAGGGAAGTTCGAATATTTCCACTACTCGCCCTGGGCAGCGTGCCGTCAAGACATGTGGCGTCGGTGACGCGCAGTCTGCAGGAATGTGGGCATCAAGTCACGATCGAACGTGTGGGCTATGAGTTTCAACGAGGGGGCAACCAGATGATGCGCATTCGCGCTTGATCAGCCACGATCCTCGTCAAACACCCGCCGTGCAATCGCCATCGCCTCCCAGCATGCCGGGAAACCGGCGTAGGGCGCGATCTGCAGCAGTGTTTCGACCACCTCTTTCTGTGTCGCGCCGTTGTTGATCGCCATTTTCAGGTTCAGTTCTAGAGCCTTTGGACGCCCCAGGGCCGCCAGGGCCGCGATGGTGACGAGACTTTTGCTTCGAAGGTCCAGACCGTCTCGCGACCAGATCTCGCCGGCGAGAAACTCGACGACGTACTTCTCGAAATCTGGCGACACCTGGGCCCAGGCCCGGCGCGTTTCTTCGGCCTGCTGCGGGCCGAGCATCTGCTCGAGGAGGGCGGCGCCGCGCCGGGTTCGATCGTTGGGTTCCATACGCGGTCTCGCAGCTTGGCATTGCGTTCGACTCGGACATGAATGTCAAGCCACACAGGAAAAGGGGACATTCTATTTTTTGGATACGAATCGGAATTCCGCTTTTTCGTCCGTCTTCAAAAAGTAGAATGTCCTCTTTCCCTTCATGCGTATTCAGAACGAAACCTTGGGCGCCTCCGCGATCGCTGCGCTGTCGAATTCGAGGAGCGTCGCGTCCTGGCCGTGGCCGAACATTCCCGCGACGGCGATCGGTGGGAAACTCTGCCTGTACGTGTTGTAGACCATCACGCCGTCGTTGTAGGCCTGACGGGCGAAGGAAATTTTGTTTTCGGTCGTGGTCAGTTCCTCGCTGAGCTGCATCATGTTCTGGTTGGCTTTTAGATCGGGGTAGGCTTCGGACAGGGCGAAGAGCCGTCCCAGGGCGCTGCCCAGGGCGCCCTCGGCGCCCATCAGCCCGCGCATCGCCTCGGCGTTCCCGGGGTCGGCGGCGGCGCGCTCCAGCCCGCTGGAAGCCTGGTTCCGTGCCTGAATCACGGCCTCGAGCGTCTCGCGCTCGTGCTTGAGGTAACCCTTCGCCGTCTCGACCAGATTGGGGATCAGGTCGTAGCGCCGCTTGAGCTGCACCTCGATCTGGGCGAAGCCGTTCATGTAACGGTTCTTCAGCGAGACCAGGCGGTTGTAGATCCCCACGACCCAGAAAATCAGCAGCAGGATCACGACGACGGCGACGATCAGGAAAATGATGGGTCCGCTCATATCAAAGCCCCTTGAATTCCATCGGCAGTCAGCCGTTCGGTACGCAGTGTAGCGTCAGACAGAATCACTGTGTCGGCAGCGTCAGTCCTCCGGCTTCTCGCCTTCGGGGGCCATCTTGACCAGTTTCGGGTCGAAGCGAGCGACGGTTTCCACCAGGTCGCGCTGATGGCCCATCACCGTGTCGATGTCCTTGTAGACGAATGGAACCTCGTCGAGCCCGGCGCTGATCAGTTGCACGCCACGTTGTTTCAGCAGGTCGCGCACGGCCGGCCAGCGATAGGTCATCCGGGCCTTGCGGCGCGACATGACGCGCCCGGCGCCGTGCGCGGCGGAGTACATCGACCCCATCGATCCACGGCCGCGAACGACGTACGCCGGCGACGCCATCGAGCCCGGGATGATGCCGACAACGCCCAAACCCGCGGGCGTGGCCCCCTTGCGGTGGACGATCACCGTGCGACCGTCATGGGTTTCGCGCCACGCGAAATTGTGATGGTTCTCGATGTCCGCGAGGACGCGTGCCCCCAGGTGGCGAGCGATGTAGCGATGGATCATCGCGTGATTCGCCGCGGCGTACCGTCCCATCAACTGCATCGCGGCCCAGTAGCTTTGACCCTCGTCGGATTCCATGTCGAGCCACGCCAGATGTTGCAGGTGTCGCGGCAGTTGCGGTTGCAGGTTCATCGCCAGACGGCTGTAGTGGCCGGCCACGGTGCTGCCCGGGCCGCGGCTGCCGCTGTGAGAAAGTAGCGCCAGGTAGGTGCCCGTTTGCGGCAGCCCGATGGCCGAGGCACCAGGGCCGTCGTCCACCGACAGGGTCCCGAACTCCACGAAATGGTTACCAGAACCGCTCGTGCCGAGCTGCGCGTGCGCCTTGTCCTTGAGGCCACGCGTCAGCGCCGTCACGCTCCAGTCCTCGTCCATCACATCGTGGTCGCGCCGCTTGCCCGCGTCGAAATGGGCGCCCATGCCGAAGCGCGTCTCGGTTTCGATCGCGCGAACGAGACGATCGTTCTGCGACTCCAGAGCCTTGGGAGGGAGGTCCAGAACCGTCAGCTTCATGCGACAGGCGATGTCGACGCCCACGGCGTACGGGATCACGGCGTTGTCCGTCGCCAGGACACCGCCGATGGGCAGGCCGTAACCGAGGTGGGCGTCGGGCATCAAGGCGCCGCGCACGGTGACGGGCAGGGCGCAGGCATTGTCCATCTGTGCGATCGCGTTCGCGTCGAGATCGTCGCCCCATTGGCGCCACGGCGCCGGCTCCTCACGCGGCGTAAAGCCCTCGCGCATGCGGTCCGCCGCCCGTTGCCACTGGCCCAGAGCCGCGGCCAGAGGCCCAAACGGCGCGTCCTGCCGGTGCGCCACCGGATTGGTAACGATTTCATTGAGGCGTTGGCGCACCTGATCGGGGGATTGCCCGGCGTTTCGCGCCTCCTTGACCAGCGACTTGGCCAACAGCGTCAACTGCCTGGGGATGCCGAGTTTCTCGAGCTGCCGCGCCTTCATGGCAGAAAGAGCAAGAAAGCATGAGAGTAGAAAATCAGGAAAATGGAGCAGGACCACTTTCCTGCTCTATTGTTCCCCTGCTTTCTCGTCGCTCACGACCAGGTCATAACCGTCCGCACCCATCACGCGGCAACGTACCAGTTCACCGGGGAATCGCTCGGCGGCCGTCTCAACGACGCAGACGCCGTCGATCTTCGGGGCCTGGCGGCTCGTGCGCCCGACGCAGCGAGGATTGTCATCGGACGCGGGCGCGTCGATCAGGACGTCGCACTCGGCGCGGTGTTCGGCCAGTCGCCGGTTGCGGGCGAAGACGATCTCCTGCTGGGCCCGCATCAAATCGTCGATGCGGGACTCGACCACGGATTCGGGGATGGCCTCGCCGGCGTGGTGCATGCTGCCCGCGGGCGTGTCCGGTTCGGGCGAATAGGCGAAGACGCCCATCGCCTCGAAGCCGAAGCCTTTGATGAACGCGACCAGTTCGGCGTGCTGCTCATCGGTCTCGCCGGGGAATCCGCTGATCAGCGTCGTTCGTATCGCCATATCGGCGGCTCGGCGGCGCAGCTTTCCCAGCAGCGCCTCGATCAGCGCCCGGCTCGTGTGGCGGCGCATGCGGTGCAACACGGTGTCGTTGATGTGCTGAATCGGCATGTCGACGTACTTCACCACGTGCGGCAGGTCGGCGATTGCGTCCACCATCTCGTCGGTGAAACAAGATGGGTACGCGTACATCAACCGCAGCCAGGCGTTGCCGTGACTTTCTGCGATCACGCCGTTGAGCTTCTCGAGCAGGCCGGCGAGGCCCGGTTCGTACCCGATGTCCTGCCCGTAGCTCGTGGTGTCCTGGCCGATGAGGATCAGCTCGAACGCGCCGTCAGCGATCAGCTCGCGCATCTCGTGGACGATGGCGCCGACGGGCTTGCTGCGCATCTTGCCGCGGATCGACGGGATCGTGCAGAACGCGCAGTTCTGATTGCACCCTTCGCTGATGCGAAGGTAGGCGTAGTGCCGTGGTGTCAGGCGCAGCCGCGCGGTGTCCGATTCGTAGTAGCCCGTGGCAGTCACACCGCGCCGACTCGCCGCGACCGTCGCGTTGGCGGCGATGCTCGAATAGATCGGGCCGTCCTGGGTCGGATCGATCTGCTTCGCGCGCCCGCCGCGGACGGCCTGGACGACGCGGTCGCGGTCGAACACGCCGATGATCGCGTCGATATCCGGGCACCAGTGGAGCATCCTGGCACGGTGGCGCTGTACCAGGCAACCTGCGACGACCAGCCGTTTGCAGCACCCTGTGGTCTTGAACTTCGCTGCCCGTTCGATCTCGGCCAGCGACTCGGTCTTCGACGCCTCCAGAAAGCCACAGGTATTGATCACGATCGCGTCGGCCTGCGCCTCATCGTCGGTGAGGATCAGGCCGTCCTCGGCGAGCAGACCCAGCATCTTCTCGCTGTCGACCAGGTTCTTGGCGCAGCCGAGGTTGACGAAGGCCACCGTGCGGACGGTGTCGGGTTCGGTCGAGGGGGGTGATTGGCTCACGACCATGGGAGCATCTTACGTGCCCGCAGGCGCGTATGCTGCAATCAATGCTCATGAACCTGCGACGGCACGGTCCGCTCGAGACCGTCCTCCTGCCTGTGCTGACCTTGCTCGATCCGGGCGACGGTCCAGGCGAGAACCAGCCCCAGCAGCAACATGACGGAGAGTTTTACGCGATCGTGCGTGTGAAACTGTAGTTCGGGTAACAGGTCACTTGTCGAGATGCACAGGAAGGTACCGGCCGAAAACGCCAGCGCGCACCCGGTCACGTAGTGCGGCGCACCGGCGGCCACGTCGACGCCGACGTGAAAAAGGACGGCTCCGACCGGGACAGCGAGGGCGAAAAGGCCGTTGACCAGGTGCCGCCGGGTCGGTGTCTCCCCGCCCACCGCCATGAGCGTGCCGATGGTGAGCGAATCGAACGGCTTGTGCAGCAGGATCACGAGAAACACCGCCAGGCCGGCCGGGCCGCCGGGGTCGCCTTGTGCGCTTTCGCTTCGCATGCTCGCGGCCAGGGCGATCCCGGCGATCAGGCTGTGTAGCGTCAAACCAATCGCCGCACCGGTCCAGGAAAGCGTGTGATCGTGGCCGTGGCCGCCGTGGTTCGTCCGGTCCGACCCGTCGTCGGCCGGAACGTCATGGTGATGAAAACAGAAAAAGCGTTCGATGAAAAACATCACGAGAAATCCGAACAGCAGGCAGAGCATGACCGTGTTGACGCTGGCCACTGCATGCAGTCCGTGCGGCAGCATGTGCAGCACGCCGACTCCCAGCATGAACCCGGCCACGAGGCTGACCGCCATCTCCATTCGCGCGTGCGTGAGGCGGATCATCAGAGGCACCCACCCGCCGGCGAGCGAAACGCTGAGAATCAGCACGCAGTACACGATCAGGGGGGTCATCCGCGGTTCCATCCTGTCTGTGGTTGCATTCCTGGATTCAAACGGCCGCTGACGTATTCTGATGGTAGACCCGTACGGACTCAATCTCGGCGCGCCACCTGGTGGCGTGGCGACCCCGCGACACGGGCCATCGCCAGGTGTGAGACAGGCCGGTCCTGGCCCGCATTTGTCACGGGTTTCGCCGCTCGGTGGTGCAAAGACCAGCGGCATTGGTTCTTGAGGCGCGACCTTCAATCCGCGGACTTTGACAGCGTATACACCGGCGCGGCAGATTCGTCCGCTGGCAAGGACGCACACGCGATCCACCGTAGGTCCGCCGCGGCGGATCGAGGACGGATCGGACGCAGGAGGATACCAGCGGGCGGTGAAACTCGTGACAAATGTGGGCCAGTCTGGTACACTCTCGGTCCCAGACGGACGGGCATCGTCGGCCTGACCGGGCCAATTTTTTCAATCCCGATCTGTACTGAGGGGGGTCAAATCGCCGATTTATTCCATGTGCCCTTGATTTGCTGGCCGGATCGTGGTAAAAATTGGGCGCCTCCCCCCAGATAGCGACATCCGGCTAGTCTTTTCTCCTTGGGGGCACCGAATAGGGCCACAGCGATAACGGGTTGGTCAGGTTGCTTGCTCGGTCCCTGGCGAGGGCCGAATCAGAGGGAAAGTGGCGATCTGCAAGCGCCCGTCGTGGCAGACCATCGGCATGTGAAGCGGATGAGATCGCGGATGTCCGACGTCGCATCGGCATCGGTTCTCTATATGACTCTTTGAAGGACCCCGAGGGGTAGACCCCCCCCTCCCGAGGGATGCCCACCTGGGAAAGTCTCCCGGGTACCGCGGCTCGACAAACTGCATATCGGTTACACGATGAGCGAACCGAACACCGGAATCCTGGAAGTCTACAACAGCCAGACAGGGCGTCTGCGCCAACTCGATCAGACACTAGTCGTGACGCCGCGCGACCCCCTGCTTCGGCCCGAACTGATCGAGCGTTTCAAGCTTCGAGCGGGGATGGAGGTCACCGTTCGCCTCGGTCCGCACGTAGGCCCCAATGGGAGGCCGTCCGGCCGACCGGAAGGGAGGTCGGGTGGAAAGAAGAAGAAGAAGAAAAGGAAGGCACAGCCCGCTGTGAAGGCGATCGATCCAAGCGCACGCTACGTGACGGACATCGTGTCGATCGAGGGTCGCGATCCGCAGGATTACGCGAAGATGCTCGAGCAGCGGCGGTTCGAGGACCTGACCACGATCGATCCCCAGCCGCGATTGAAGCTCGAGTATCCCGGCTGTCCCTCCGCGTGCCGATTCATCGACCTGTTCTGCCCGATCGGCTACGGCCAGCGCGGCATGATCGTCTCGCCGCCGAAGGCCGGGAAGACGACGCTGCTTCAGAACATTGCCATCGGAATCAGAAAGAACCATCCGGACGCGACGGTCATCGCGTTGTTGATCGATGAGCGCCCTGAAGAGGTCACGGATTTCCGGCGCAACGTGCCGTGCGAAGTGCTGGCTTCTTCAAACGATCATCCGGCCGAAAAGCACGTATTCCTTTCGATGCTTGCGATTGACCGTGCCAAACGGATGGCCGAGCAGAATAAGGACGTGGTGATCGTGCTCGACTCGCTGACACGCATCGGCCGCGCGTTCAACACGGCGCCGGGCCTGGTCAACACGGGGCGGACGCTGTCCGGCGGCGTCGATTCTGGCGCCCTGGCCATCCCCAAGCAGTTGTTTGGCGCCGCGCGGCGCTTCGAAGAGGGCGGCTCGATCACGATAATTGCCACCGCACTGGTGGACACCGGAAGCCGTGGCGATCAGGTGATCTTCGAGGAGTTCAAGGGCACCGGCAACATGGAGCTGATCCTCGACCGTCAGATCGCCGAGCGGCGCATCTTCCCGGCGATCGATCTTGCCGCAAGCGGCACCAGGAAGGAACACCTGCTGCTCACCGACGCCGAACTGACCACCATGACCGCCCTGCGCCGCCGCCTGGGCAACATGAAACCGGTGATGCAGATCGAGCAGTTGCTCAAAGCGCTCGAGCGATTCAAGACCAATGACGAACTGGTCGGCGCGACGAAGTCGGCACCTTCGGCGGCGACTGGATCACCGCACATGTCTTGAATGCAGATCACGACCCGTCTGGCTACTGACGACGACAGACATTTTGCGCGGGAGGCCATCACCTGGGCTATCGCGAGGTGGTCATTGCTCAGTTTGGATCGTGTGATGAGGCCAAACAGGATCAGTTCTTCGAGAAAAAATGGTGTCGCTCGCAGTTCGCGATTCTTCTAGCGGAGGGACATCACTGCGGATACACGACCATAGAGGATCGTGAAGACGACATCTATG
The DNA here is from genome assembly GCA_963577635.1 of Phycisphaerae bacterium. Lineage (GTDB taxonomy): Bacteria > Planctomycetota > Phycisphaerae > Phycisphaerales > Phycisphaeraceae > CAUZBA01. Next base: position 1,630 of record CAUZBA010000036.1, on the reverse strand, counting down.
TTCACGAATTGGTGGTGCATCCTCTATTTCAAGGTCAGGGCATAGGTTCCGCCTTCCTTCGGTAGGTGACCGAGAGAGCCGGGCAGCAAGCGCTGCCAGTCAGACTCCGAGTATTAGTGAAGAATCGCGCGTTTGCTCTCTATCTTAGACTTGGATTCCGTGAATATGACAGAACAGAAACGCACATTAATATGGAATGGCGCGATCGCCAGGTGAGTAGGGCCACGAACTGTAGGGCCATTCGTTTTTCATCGCTGCTGCATTGGCACGCTACAATGATTAGTTGTTTGGTTGCTTCGGAGCGGTCGTACAAGGCTTTTCGACGCGCCGCCAAGCTTTTATGGCTACTGTCACACTCAATGAAGTCGTCAAGATCTATCCAGGCGGCGTGACGGCTGTTGACGGCTTCGACCTTGACGTCGCGGACGCGGAATTCCTGGTGCTAGTCGGGCCATCGGGTTGCGGCAAGTCAACCACATTGCGCATGATCGCGGGACTCGAGCAGATCACCCGCGGCACCATCCGCATCGGTGACCGCGTGGTCAACGACGTGGCGCCGAAGGACCGCGACATCGCGATGGTCTTCCAGAATTACGCCCTGTACCCGCACATGACGGTGTACAAGAACATGGCGTTCGGCCTGAAGCTCCGCAAGGTCCCGCGGCGAGAGATTGATCATAAAGTCCGCGAAGCCGCGTCGATTCTCGGGATCGCAGACCTGCTCGAGCGTAAGCCGAAGGCGTTGTCGGGCGGGCAGCGGCAGCGCGTCGCCGTAGGGCGTGCCATCGTCCGCGAGCCCAAGTGTTTTCTTTTTGATGAGCCGCTGTCGAACCTGGACGCCAAGCTCCGTGTGGAGATGCGCGCCGAACTCAAGCGACTGCACCGGCGGCTGCGAACGACGACGGTCTACGTGACGCACGACCAGGAGGAGGCAATGACCCTCGGAGACCGCGTGGTCGTGATGAAGGACGGCGTCATCCAGCAGTGCCAGGCGCCGCTGGAGACCTACCGTGAGCCGGTGAACCGTTTCGTGGCTGGATTCGTCGGGACGCCGCCGATGAACTTCTTCGACGGAGTCGTCCGGGCCGAAGACGGTGCGTTGTGGTTCAACGAGGGCACGGCCCGCATTCGTGTGCCCGGACGGGTGACCGATGAAATCTCCGCGTATGCAGACCGCCCGATCGTGCTGGGCGTGCGGCCCGAAGCGATCGGGAACGAAGCGGTCGGGCGGTTCGCGGCGCCCGACAACGTGATCCGGATGACGATCAACGTCATTGAGCCGCTGGGCGACAAGATGGATCTCTACCTGTCCACGTCGAACCACGCGCACATTGTCGCCCGCGTCGATGCCCACAGCGGATTGGTGGCCGACACCGACGTCCCGTTCTATCTCGACCTCGACCGCATTCATTTTTTTGAGCCCGGTGAGACGGGAAGAAACCTAACGCCCCGTCGCGAGCGATGAGCGAGCGACGGAATGCCTTGGTTCCCCGGTCGAGTTACGGAATGTCTTGGACATGAGGCAGGAGGAAAGGCAATGACCCTAACTCCGAATTTCTCACCAGGGCAGCGGCTCATCGGGAGTTTGGCCTGCTCGTGATGCCACGGGCGAGCGGATTGCGCAGTGGGG
>CAUZBA010000035.1:0-14487 GCA_963577635.1 Phycisphaerae bacterium | reverse complement strand
CCCTCGCAACCCCGAACCCGGACAATTCAACATCACCGAACCCCACGGCGCGATCCGTTCGACCGTGGCATCACGAGCATCACGATCAGGCCAAACTCCGGATGAGCGGCTGCCCTGGTGAGAAATGCGGGCTAGAGCAGATTAAGTTTATGTGTAGCGTCCTGAGCTGCCTACAGTTGCACCTGGCTTTGTCGTGCTGCATCGACGATGCTCAGGGGTATCGCCTGCTTCGCCCTCCGCGCCAGGCTTGCTTCGCCGACGCTCAAAACGCTACATACAAACTTAACCCGCTCTAGCCCGACAATTGACTGTCATTTCAACAGTCTTTCTGCGACGAGAAATTCGTGCAGGGCTTTCGCCGCGATCGCGTGCGCTTCCTCGTTGGGATGCTGGTTGTTCGGGTGCACCCAGAGCGACGGGCCGTCTTGCCCCTGGAACGCCGGCAGCAGATCGAGCACCGGGATCGATTCCGTCCGGGCGTAGTCGACGACGATGTTGTGGATCTGCTTGAACGGATAGTCCTCCGTGAGTTCCCATAGCATCGGGAATACCATCATCGCCATTCTGAAACCGTGCTTGTCGGCCATCGACCTCGCCCTTCGCAGCGCCCGTTTACATCTGACCCATCCCGCCGCATTCGGTTGGTAGCCCTTCCGATAGGACTCGATCATTTTCTTGACTCCCCGGTACCGGTCGACTCGCGAAGCCACGACATCGGCCAGCCGGGAGTGACGCCGCCAGAACGGAAGTTCGCGATGATCGGGATTGACATTGAACGCCCTGTGAAAAGGGCCACTGACCGCGGCATCATTCATGAAATAACAGACGATCACGACGTCAGGGCTGAATTTCAGACCGAAGAAGCGCAGCAGGTTGACTTCGCTCGCGGTGTCATAGCCCATGACGCCAAGATTGAGCACTTCGACCGAGCGCCCCGGGCCGGACAGTATCGCTTCGAGCACAGCTAGAAACGTGTCCTCTCGGCGCACGCCGGTACCGAACGTGAACGAATCGCCGACGCCGATGATGCGAAATGTGTCGGGCGGCTTGTCGGCGGAGATCTCAGGCCCGCGAAAACCGTGCGAGTTGATTCTGTAGGTGAGCGTCGCCCCGGGGTCGAAGTAGCCTCTCGGATCGCTGCCGAACTCGTGGACCGATACGGAGCTCGGGCGCAGCATGTGCTGGACGCCCGGCACCGTCGGTACCTTGATCATGGATTTGGGAATGTTCGTAATGTTCCCGTGGCATGCGGGAGGCAGAACGATGCGCAGGATGATATCGAGCGCAACCAGAAGAATGGCGATGGCCGCGAATGTGAGCGAGATTCTCTTGAGAAGCCCTTTCACAGGTTACTCACCGCTAGGAAGACGAGGGCTCTTTTCGAACATGCAATGAAACGCGAGGAACTTCGTGGCAAGTGTGCCTATCTCCAAGACTCCCCCCTTCGTGCCTTCGTGCCTCAGTGCCTTTCCCCTAAACCATCAACATGCCGCCGTTCACGTGGATGGTCTCGCCGGTGATGAATCCGCCTTCGGCCGAGGCCAGCAGCAGCGCCGTGCCCGCCAGGTCCTGGGGCTTGCCGTCGCGCTGCAGCGGAATGCGCTGGATCAGCTTCCGGTATTCGTCGCGAGGCGTGCCCAACTGGTGAATGCGCGTGTCGATGACCCCCGGCGCGATACCGTTGACCGTGATGCCGCGGGGGCCGAGGTCCTGGGCCAGGGCCCGCGTCATCGTGATGACGCCTGCTTTTGCGGCGCCGTACGCGAAGCCGGGCGGCCCGCCGCCAGTGTGTCCCGATATGGACGAGATGTTGATGATGCGGCCGTGGCCGTCGGGGAGCCTCGGAATGGCTGCCTTGCAGCAGAGAAAAACGCTCGTGAGGTTCAAATGAATCGTCGCGGTGAAATCTTCCGGTGACATCGCCTGCGCGGTGGCCTTGGCCACGACGCCGCCGGCGTTGTTGATCAGCACGTCCACGCGGCCGAATGTGGCGTCGGTCGCGTGGAACAGGGCCTGAACCTGCTCCCAATCGGTGACATCCGCCTTCACGGCGAGGCCGCGTGCGCCGACCTTTTCGATCTCGGCCACCGTGCCCTCTGCTTCGGTCCGGCTGCGGCTGTAGTTGACTACGACGTCTGCGCCGCTGCCGGCGAACGCCAGCGACATGGCACGACCGATCCCGGTGCCGCCTCCGGTGATGACCACGACGCGGTCTTGAAAGTCGATCTTCATCCCAGGCACTCGTCCACTGCGTCACCGAGCGTTTCGATCCCTTCGCGCAGCGCGTCGTCCGGAATCATTAACGGTGGGCCCATCTTGACCAGGTCGCCGTGGGTCGCAAACAGCATCAGACCCTTCTGGACGGCGCGATCGGTCACACGTTCCGCGGTCGCGACGTCCGGCTCGCCGGTATCGGGATGCACGAAGAAAATCGCGTACACAAGGCCGCGACCGCGAACCCGGGCGATTCGTTTCGGATGTCGCTTCTGGATGCGCGCCAGTCCCTCCCGGAAGATCGCTCCCTTGCGGGCCGATTCGGCGACGAGGTTATCCTCCTCGAGCACTTCCAGTGTGGCGAGGGCAGCGGCGCAGGCCAGCGGGTTGGCGGTGTGAGTGCTGGACAGAGATCCGGATTCGGGCAGGTCGAGGATCTCGCCGCGTCCCAGAACCGCCGACAGCGGCAGGCAGGAGCTGATTCCCTTCCCGCAGCAGACCAGATCGGCGTCGACACCATAGTGCTCGTAGGCGAACAACTTTCCCGTACGGCCGAATCCCGATTGAATCTCGTCAAAGACGACCAGTGCCCCGTGAGCGTCGGCCCAACGCCGCAGTGCCTGGACGTACGGGGTCGGGTAAAACCTCGGCCCCCCGATGCCCTGGTACGACTCGAGCACGAACGCGGCAACCTGCCGCGGTTCAATGCCCAGGCCCGCGAGGTGCCTGTCGAAAGCGTCGACGCCGTCGTCCTCATCGGGAAACGGCATGTGGCGGATGTCGGGATCAAGATTCACGATCCATCGCTTGGGCTCCGGATTCGACGAGAGCATCTGCGCGCCCATGGTCTTGCCGTGGAATGCGCCCTTCGAGGCGACGATAACCGTCTTAGTCGGATCGATCGACAGCCCGTAAAGCCTGGAAAGCTTCACGGCGCATTCGATCGATTCCGCACCGGTGGTCAGCAGGAACACCTTGCTCAGGTTCGCCGGCGTCACCTCGATCAGCTTCTTCACGAAGCGCAGCCGGATCGGCGTGGCGAAAAGATACGCATGCAACAGGGGCTTTTCGACCTGGTGCCGCAGTGCCTCGATCACGCGTGGGTGGGCGTGGCCGATGTTCGCCACGTAGATTCCGGAGGTGAAATCGATCCAACGGTTGCCGCGGTCGTCATGGATCTGAAACCCCTCGGCGCAGTCCCACGCAACGTGGCCGGTCACCCCGAGCCCCGCCGGTTCCAACCGACTCAGCGCCTCGACCGCCTGCGTCGATTCCGGCGCGGGGATCGGCGTGACGATCCTTCGATATTTCGTTTCGATGCGCTGCGTCGAATCGAGTTCACCACCGGCCGACTGACGCGCAGAAACGTGCTGAGGTCCGGACAATGCAGATGACCCGCTTTTCGATCGACGATTCGCTTTTCTTTCTGCGTTCGATCCGACGTTGCCCTACCTTGGCCGAACCCGTACCTTGTGTCAACCTCATTGCCGACCGGCTGATGCGACAATTCGGGCATTCGGATTGAGCGTGTGCGGATGATGTCGTTTCTTCTATCCTTTCTTTGGGGGTTCCTGATTCTCGGCTCGTTCATCGGCTGGGGAACTGCAATCAACCGGATCGCGTTCCCGAGCGATCGGATCGATTGGGGACAGCGGGCCGCGTGGGGTCTGGCGTTCAGCGTACTCATCGGCGCGGTGCTGAATAGCGCCTGGGCCGTATCACACGCAGCGATCCTGACGTTCGTGGGAGCCGGCCTCGCCATCTGGATACTCGACATCTTCCGAACCGGCATCTCGAAATTCTTCTCGATCTCCAGGCGTCTTCAGCCCTATCGAAACGACCGACTGGCCCTGATTGGCCTGGTGGCGGTTGTGGTTCTCGCACTGTTCCAATATGGCGGATGGCTGACCGCGATGTCTTTCGATCCCGCCGACACACACGTTCGGGCCTTCAACCCGGACGATGACCTACACGCCTATTTCGTCTTTCCCCGGAAGATGCTGGAGACCGGCTCCATGGGCCCGGATCCGTTCAGCGCTAGAAGGCTTGTCTCGTCTCTGGGAGCCCAGTCATTCCTGCACACCTTCGTTCTAGCGGTGCTGCCCGAAAGGCACCTGAATATGATTGATCCCGGCATCGGGATGCTCGTCGCCGTCGGCCTGATCTTCGGATGCTTTGGGAACAGCGCCGCATCCAGGATGCCGGCTGTCCTGATCGCCATGATCTTTCTTCTCTGCCCTGTCCTGAAGGTGAATACGACCGCCCTACTCACGCAGGAGGCGCTATTCATTGGCCTGTTCCGAACGATGAACTGGCGTGGTCTGAACGCCGATCGGCCTGTGGCGAACGGGTTCGTGATGGCTTTGCTGGTTTCCGCCCTGTGCGCGCTCAAATCGAACGTCATTCCTGTCTGCGGGATCATTCTCTTCCTGAGCTACCTGTTTCGCATCGTCATGTCACGGCGACGTGCCAGGGCCGTCGGCGAAATGCTGCTCGTCGCGATCCTGGTCGGACTCTTTCTTCTGCCGTGGATGATCTCGATGCTGCAATCCTCGGGAACAATGCTGTACCCGCTGCTGGGCAGAGGTTTTCACGGCTCGGTGTACGGATCCTTTTCGCTTCCGACCGACGGCCTTACGGCCGCACGTGCCGTGGAACTCGTCGGAAAATGTGTGACCGACCCCTACGTCATTTCACTTATCATGCTCGGAATCGCCATTCCCTTCTGCGGCCCGCAGTGGCATGGCCCGCTTCGGCCGGCGATGTCCTTTCCTATCAGTGCATTAGCGGGCACGTTCATCATCACGATCGCAAGCGGCGGAAACAGCAGCGTCCGCTTCTTCCTTCCATTTGTCGTGGCGACCATCATCCCGATGATGACGGTGCCGTTCGCTGCGACCGTATTCGCAGATCGCCGCTGGACGAGGGGCCGACTCGTCGCCCTGGCCGGCGTGCTGGTCTCGTCGGCCTTGATCACAGGCAGTTGGCTGACCCGTCCGCTCTACTCGCCGGCAGCGCATCTGAGCCGATGTGTCTGGAATCTCAGGGCCTCCAGCGCCGACCTGCCGTTGATTCCGCAATCCGACATCGATCGGCATGCAGCAATGCAGCAATCGATCCCTGCCGGCGAGACGCTCTTCGCCAGGCTGGCCACCCCCTTCCTGCTGGATGTCGCGAGAAATCCGCTCATGATCGTCGATATTCCTGGCGGCGCGAGCCCTCCACCGGGGATGCCCTTCTACCAGGGCGGTGAAGCCCTGGCCGACTACCTGCAGTCGATGTCCATTCGCTACGTCGCGTATTCCTACGCGATGGAAACCAAGAAGAAGAAGCAAGAGTACAGAAAGAGACTCTTGAGCAGGTACGTCTGGGTCAGAACGGAGGCCGCACACAACCTCGATTTTCAGGTGAACCTGAAAGAACTGGGACGAACGAGAATGAGAATCTACGACGACGCAGACATCTTCGTGATTGACCTGGAGCAGCGTCACCCATGAACGCAACGCACGGCGCGAAGCGCATGGCATGCGCGGATTACTGCGAGTACCCGATATCCTTCAGCTTTTCGAGCTCCTCTTTCGTTCGAGGACGCTGCGCCCCGACCAGTTCGATCCCCAGCCGATCCTCCTGCATGATCTCGTTCACCCGCAGTGCCAGGGCATTTCGGGTCGCCTCGTATTGTTCCAGCACGCCGAGGTCGTGAGCTTCGTAGGGGTCCTCATTCAGGTCGTAGAGCTCCAGCCGGTCTTGGCCGTTCACGACGGGCATCACGATCAGCTTCATCCCGTCGGCGATCAGCGACACACGGCGCTTGCCATCCTTACCGGGACGCGCTTCGGCGAAAACCTCCGGACCGCTCGCCAGTGGACCGCGCAGATCCCGGCCGCGGTAGCCCCGGTCGTTTGCGAGCTCCAGGATGCCGCGGATGGTCGGCATGATGTCCAGGTGCTGCGCCATCTGCGTGCGACGCACCTTCGGAAGCCGGTCTCCGTACCGCAACATCAACGGTACACGCGTGATCGAGCTGTACAAGTACGTCCCGTGCGCGAAATACCAGTTCTGCTCGCCCATCCCTTCGCCATGGTCCGAAGTGAAGATGATCAAAGCATCGTCGTAGTAACCCAGTTCCTTCAACGCGGCGATCAGCCGGCCGAAGTGTTCGTCGAAATGGCGAATCTCGCCGTTGTAATTCGCGACATAGTGGTGGTAGTCCCGGTGCTCACCCAGGCGCTGATAGCGCGGGATGCCACCGAGTCCGTCATTCGTCAGGGTCACCGGCAACAACCGCGGTTGGCGCCCGGGTTGCTTCATCCGTTCACCGTACCCCGGGGGCGGTGTATAGGGCCCGTGTGGATCCTGATAATGAATCCACATGAACAACTGTTCGTCTTTGTATTTCCGCAGCAGTTCGATCGCCCGGTCTGTCGTCGGCTCCGCCGTTCGTTCCGCGAGTTTTCGGGTCTGTTCACTTTCCTTCATTTCGTCGTCGTAGACCATGAACCCCTGATCGAAACCGACCCCCTTGCGAAGCACGAAATTGCTGATCACCGCCGCAGTCGTGTATCCCAACGGGATCAACTGCTCCGCAAGCGTTTCCACTTTGTCCGTCAGGTCCGTCTGTTTCACCACGTTGGTCTCGTGCGGCAGGAAACCGCTGAAGACGGACGCCATGCTCATCCGTGTATTCGGCGCATGGGCGCGGCAATCCTCGAAGAACATCGAATCTGCTGCGAGCGCATCGACGTTCGGCGAGGTATCCAGCGTGCTGCCGTAACACCCCAGGTGATCCGGCCGCAATGTATCCACCACGATCACGATGATGTCCGGCCTCGGCGCACCGCCAAATGGCCGCAGCGCCGCCACGGCCACCACCGCGGCGAGCAGCACCAGTACCGTCACCGTGAGGCCGAGTTTTCTAGATCCAGTCACCATTTACGGATTACTTGACACAGCGCCAGGCGCCTCGGCGCGATCCGAGCCGACGTTTGATTCCTTCACGACGAACAGCGGCCGCTGCTGCACCTCCGTGTAGATTCTGCCGATGTACGCTCCCACGACACTGAGCATGACGAGTTGCACGCCGCCAATGAAGAATATGGCAATGATCGTGAAGGTCCATCCTCGCGGCGTCAAGTCGAAGTACAACTTCGAGATGATCCCGTACACCACGCCAATGACACTCAGAAACGCGATGAAGTAGCCGAGGTAGCCGCACAGCCGCAGCGGAAACTGCGAAAACGAGGCGATGCCGTCCACGGCGAGGCGAATGTACCGGCCGATCGAGTACTTCGGCTTGCCCGCGAACCGCCTGTCGCGTTCGTAGGGCAGGGCGGTTTGCCGGAACCCCGCCCACGCCCGGATGCCCCGTACGTAGCGGTTGCGTTCCGGCATGCTCTTGAGCACGTTCACAACACTCCGGCCCATCAGGCAGAAATCGCCCGAATCGGCCGGGATCTGGATGTCAGCAATGCGCTGCAGGACGCGGTAGAACAGAAAGTAGCAGAGCTTGATCAGGAAGTTCTCTTTTCTGTTGCGGCGCACGGCGTACACGACGTCCCACCCTTCGTCTGCCTTGCTCAGCAGATCCGGGATGACCTCCGGCGGATCCTGGAGGTCACCGTCCAGCACGACCACCGCGTCGTGGACGGCGGCCTCTAGGCCGGCGCTGACGGCCGCCTGATGCCCGAAGTTTCTGGAGAAGCTGATGTATCTCACCCGCGGATTATTTGCAGCCGACGACCGGATCTGCGCGAGCGTGTCGTCGTGACTCCCGTCGTCGACGAAGATGATCTCGTAGTCGCCACCGATTCGTTCGAGCGCATCGGTCAGCCGACGATAGAGCTCCGAATAGACCGCCGACTCATTGAGCAGGGGGACGACCGCAGAGATGCTTTTCGTACCGTTCATGACCGGAGCGAATCGACGCAGATATGTGACGGTCGGCAGGATATGCTCAGCGGTTGATCGGCGCTGCCTTCTGACGTTTCGCCGTGATGACGAGCGTGGCGAACTCTTCGGCCGCAATACGAGCTTCGGTCGTGAACCGGGTCGCCACCGACCGCTCGGGCACAATCGCGAGTTTCGAATGTAACATCGTTTGCAGCCGCATCGGATCGCCGTCGAGGCGGTCGACGATCACATCCTGGCGGACGCCGATGAAGATCACGAACCCCACGACCCCCCTCGATCCGCCGTGCGACGTGGACATCACCTTGAACACGACCTGTGCCTCGGCTTCGTCCTTGTCAATCGTCAGGCCGGCATCCTGCTCAATCGCGTTGCGGAGATCTCCCAGGATCTGGGCCGACCTGACGCCGGCCTCCACGAGTTCGGACGGCAGTGGGTACAGTCGGATACTGACCTTCTCCAAACCGGCGAGGCTCCGTAACTCGTTGGACAGTTCATTATTTTGAATGTTCATGATCGGCCCCGCGCTCACCAGCACGGCCGACGCCGATGCGATGATGGCGACGGTGATCACGATTCGCCGCAATTTCAATCGTCTCATGGTCTGAACTCCCATGGCGCGCGTTGTGAATCTGAGGACGGCCCCGTAAGTGTTCGAATTATAGCCTTTACCCGATTTTCTCACGAGTTTCACCGCCCAGCGGGCGGGTTCGTCCGCTGGCTTCGTCCTCCGTCCGATCCGTCCTCGACGTAGTATTCAGCTACGCCTGCAGAGGACCGTGTGTGCGTCCTCGCCAGCGAACAAACCTTCCGCGCTGGTGCGCGCACTGTCACCGGCCGAGTATTCTAGGCCCCGCCTCAAGCCTCGACACCGCTGGTCTTTACACCACCGAGCGGAAAAACTCGTGATAAATTCGGGTTACCCTCCGATGCCTCGGGGATTTCCGGCCGCCGGCTTGTCACGGTAGGCCCTTCCTTCGCGATAGAGCTCCAGGCGATCGCGGATCTGCTCGGCCCGACCGTTCGAAGAGCCCGGCAACCCCAGCGCCCGAAGTGCCGTTGCCACCGCGATACCGAATTCCCCGGCCGAAGCATAGGCCGCGGCCAGGGCGTCCAGCGCGTCCAGGTTGCGTCCACCGGTCAACTGACTCGCGCGCTCGGCGAAACGCACCGCCCCGTCCGTGTCGCGGACCGCATCGTCAGGGTGGGTCGCCAGCAGCCAGGCCACGCGGATCCACGGTTCGGGCAGATCCGGATCGATCCGCATGGCCTCACGATAGTGTTTCATCGCCTGCTCAACTCGACCCGTCACCAGGAAGACTCCCGCCAATCCGTTGTGCGCCAACGCGAAATCGGGTTCCAGCCGTAGAGCCTCGCGGTAGAGGTGCTGCGATTCGGCGTACTTCCCCAGGACTTGAAGCGCCAGGGCCAGGTGCTGGTGCCGATTCGCTGATTGCGGGTCGAGGCGCAGGGCCGCGCGGAAACGTTCGGTGGCCTGTTCCACACGCCCGGTCTCGGCCAGCGCCAGGCCCCAGTTCTGGTAGCTGTCGGCCATGTCCGGCCTCGCCTGCAGCGCCAGACGGAAATGATTGATCGCCGCGTCGATCCTGCCCTGCCGGCGCAACACGTTGCCCACCGCGTTATGTGCTTCGGGGTGCATGGGGTCGATCTCGAGGGCCTTATAGAATCGACGCATCGCGTCATCGCCCTTGCCCTGCAGCGCCAGGACGCCGCCGAGGTTGTAGTAGACGTCAGCCACTTTGTCGTTCAGCCTGATCGCGTGCTCGAGTCGGGCAACCGCGTCGTCCAATCGGCCGAGATCCCTCAGTGCGTTGGCCAGGTTGACGTGGGCGGGCAGCAGGTCGGGCTGGACCTCGATCGCCTTATGAAATTGGGCGATCGCCTCGTCGACGCGATCCGCATTCCGCAGGGCCAATCCCAGAGAGCTGTAGGCCTCGGCAAATGTCGCCTTGAGCTCGATCGCCCGATTCAACTGATCGATGGCGTCGGTGTGTCGCCCTATCGCATCCAGGGCGCAGCCCAGGTTGTAATGCCCCACGTCCATGTCGGGCTTCAGCCCCACGGCGCGCTCGAGGTGATAGATCGCCTTGTGATTCCTTCCATCGTCCCGATACAGGTTCCCCAGATTGTGGTGGGCCAGCCACGCCCCGGGGTTCTTGCGTAGCGTGTCACGCCAGAGGGTGAACGACGTCCTGTAAGGCGTGGCCTGCAGGAACGTCAGCACACCGCAACCCGCAATGAGCACGACGGCGCCCGGAAGCGCCGCTTCGTACCGCCGCAGAAACGCCAGCACGGCCGGAACGATCAACGCGATCGCTCCGACGATCGCGTAGTACTGGTAGTGGTCGGCGACGAACGAGTAACGCAGGTAATAGAAGTCCGCGAACCCCAGCGCAGGCCCCACCATCACGACGAAGTAGATCAAGGCCATTAGGCAGGGCCGACCCCAGCGCCGCCGCATCCGCCAGCACAGCGCCAGCATCGCGACCAGCGCCACTCCCGGCGCGTAGACGACCGGGTTCCCAGGGTCGATTCGCCAGCGCGGGTAGACGAAGCTGAGGTTGAACGGCAGCACGGCCTTGTACAGGTAGAACCAGACCGCCCATCCGGCCCCGGCAAGCCGGGCGAGGAAACCGTCATCGCGAACTACCTCGTCGCCGATGACGTTGGCATCGCGAACCGGCTGCTGGAAGAGCAACGTCAGCGCGACGGCGACGGCGCAGTAGGGCAGGGCTCGCCAGAGATCGCCCCGCGTCACCGCGCCGCGCCGCCACCACGCGATCAACACCAGCACGATCGGCAGGCCGATGATGCCGGCCTTGGACAGCATCGCCAGTGCGAACAAAGCGACGCCGCACCAATGCCACGCCGCCCGCTTGCGATCCTCGTAGCGCAGGTGGGCCAGCACGGCTGCGACCATGAAGAACATCGACAGGACGTTCTTACGCTGCGTGATCCAGGCCACCGACTCGACATTGACCGGGTGCAGGGCGAACACCAGCGCCACCGGCAGGGCGGCCGGGATGGCCAGCCGCAGCAGGACGCGCCAGACCAGCATCGCGCTGCAGGCGTGTACGAGAACATTCACCACGTGATACCCCGTGGCCCGCTGACTGCCCCATAGACGGTTTTCCAGCCAGTAGGAGGTCCAGGTGACCGGGTAGTACTCGAATGACAGAAACGGCTCGTTCCAGATCCGCACCGGGTTCTGGGCATGCACGGCCGGATTCCTCAGCAGGTGGTCGCGGTCATCCCAGACGAACCCGCCGCGCATGGCGGGGATGTACGCCGCACACGTCAGCAGGAGAATCATCGCCCCGCCCACCCAGGGGGCACCGTCCTCCGCTCGCCGCGCGTGCCCGCGCGCCGTCTGATCGGTGAGCGTCTGTGTCACAGGTGCTTCCTTCAAGGCGGCGAACGCACCAACGACCGCCGCGGCGCCGCGCCTTTGCCGAATCACTCTGCCCGGATCACTCCTGCTCGTGCAACGCCCTGCCCTGCCTGTATCGGCGCAGACGCGAGCGGATCTTGGCCGCCAGGGCGTTGCGGCCGGAGGCCACCGCCAGATCGATCGCCTTCTGCGCGGTGCCCGCGGCCCGTTCGAAATGGCCCGCTGAGGCATAGGCCGCCGCCAGCGCATCCAGAACGGGCGCATCCACCTCCGGGACGAACTTCAGTGCCCGCTCGGAAAGTTCCACGGCCTCGGCCGGTTGGCGCTGGACGCCGCCGGATCCCGTCGCCAGGATCCACGCCACTTCGATCAAGGCCTGCGGCCAGTCGGGCGCCAGGCCCAGTGCCGCGCGAAAATGCGTCATGGCCCCCGCCACATCGCCGGATTGCTTCACCGCCAAGCCCAGCTTGTAGTGCAAAGTGGCATGGCTCGGGTTGAGGGTCACCGCCTGGCGGTAATGATTGACCGCCTCGTGGGCGCGACCCATCATCAGCAGTATCCCCGCCAGGCCGGAGTGCGCCGCGGCATTCTCGGGATCCATCCACACGGCCTGGTTCATGTGTTCCAGGGCCTCGTCGAGCCGGCCCTGCATGCCCACGGCGCGTCCCCAGTTGACCCGGGCCGCCGACCCCTTCGGGTCCAGTTCGAGTGCGGTGCGGAAATGGTCGATCGCCTCGGCGAACTCGCCGCGGATCACGAGCACGTTGCCGAGGTTGTTGTGCGCGTCGGCCAATTCAGGATCAATCCTCAGGGCGTTGCGGAAACGGCTCTCCGCATCGGCGTACTGGTTCCGGGATTTCGCGACGATGCCGAGATTGTTGTGGGCCTCGGCAAGCAGCGGATCGATCCGCAACGCGCGAGTGTACTGCCGCGCCGCCTCATCGGACTGACCGATCGAATGAAGCACCATTCCAAGGTTCACGTGCGCCTCGGCGAGGTCGGGCCTGTATCGGATGGCCAACCGAAAATGTCGAATCGCCTCTACCGCCTCGGCACCGTCACGCGTATATAAGGCCATGCCGAGGTTGTTGTGTGCCTCGGCGTATTTCGGCTTGAGCTCGATGGCCTGCCGGTAACATCGGATCTGCTCTTCATGTTCGCCGCGTTGGCCCAGTGCGCTGCTGAGGTTGTACCAGCTGCGCGCGTAGTTGCGATTCAGGTCGCGGGATCGACGGTAGTGCTCGATCGCCTCGTCAAGCCGGCCCGCGTCCTCGTGCGTGATGCCAAGGTTCATCGTCGCCCTGTGGCTCCCGGGGTTCTTGGCCAGGACGTCCCGCCACAGGCGGGCCGAATCCTGCCAGGTCCGGTTTCGCGCCCGGGTGCCCCCCGCGAACATCGCCAGCGCCAGGACCGTCGCGGCCACCGCCCACGCCCTCCTGCCGGTCAGCAGCAGGCCGAACAGAACGTATGCCGCCCCCACGGAGATGCCCACCATCGGGAGGTACGTCCGATGCTCGAAGACCATCTCCAGAGGCCAGACGGACGATTCGATCGACAGGTGAATGAACCACCAGAGGCCGCAGAACGACAGCAGGCGCTGCTTTGCGGCAAGCTTCACGGTCATCGCCAGCAACGCGCCAAGTGCCGCGATGCAGATCCATGTCGTGGCCGGTTCGGCCGCGGACGCTGAGATCGGCATATGGTGCAGCAGATTCAATCGGGAAACATGTGGGAACAGCACCAGGCCGAAATAGTGAAAGACGACGCGTGGCTGAGTCATTAATCGCTCTGCGAGCGTGAAGTCACGCTGCGCGTACTGGCTGACGATTCTGCCCAGCGGGTCGAAGTCCGTGTACGCAAGACCGATCACGACCACCGCCGCCAGCGCCGCGACCGCCGCGACGAACGATCGGGTCAGCCACCTGCGGGCCATGTCCCGAAAGAAATAGCCCTCGTATAGCCAGACGACCAGCGGCAGCGTCACCGCGATCTGCTTTGAACCGAGGGCCGGAACCCAGCACGCCGCGGCCGCGACCCACAGTGTCCACCGCTTCCACGGCACGATGCTTCGGCGCCCCATCACCCATAGCAGCAGCGACAGGAGATAGAACATCGCGGCCAGGATGTTCATCCTCTGGACGATATAGGTCACCGATTGCGTTCCAAGCGGATGCGCGGCAAACAGGATCGCAGCCGCCAGGGCCGCCCACCGCTGCATCGACGGGCTGCTCGCCGCGGCGCTGGCGCGCGGCCGACGGCCGGCCAGCTCCAGTGACAGTCGTGCCAGGGCATAGACGAGCAACGCGTTCACCATGTGCACCACGATGTTGACCGCGTGATAACCCGCGACGCGATCCCGCCCGAAATAGTGGTTCAACGCGAAGCTGACGTTGGCGACAGGCCGGGCCGACGAACGGCCGCTGAATGCCGCGCGTCGAAGTGGCGCAAGGCCGAAGTGCGTCATCCTCAGGCCACGGTTGTCCCGGATGTTGATCATGTCGTCGAAAACGAACGGCACCTGCAGGCTGTTGGTGTAGACACCGACACCCACGATGGCCACGACCGCAAGGGCGATCAGGGCTCGGGGCCCGCGGCTTGGCACGCTGGTTCTACTCACAAACGTTTTCCTGCCGGCCCGCATTTCTCACCAGTTCTGCCGCTCGGTGGTGGAAGAACCAGCGGTGTTGGGATTTGATGCGGGGCCATCGATTCTCGGCCGGTGACTGTGCGTACGCCAGCGCGGTCCCGAGATCCATCGGGTTTCGACGGCCAGGACGCACACGCGATCCTCCGCAGGCGCTGAATACTAGAGCGTTTTCCATCCACTTCGTAGCGTCCTGAGCTGGCTGCGTCCGCGTCTGGCTTTGCCGCGCTGCATCGACGGCCCGCAGCGGGGTCGCCTGCTTCGCCCTCCGCGCCAGACTTGCTTCGCCGACGCTCAAGACGCTGCGTTT
>CAUZBA010000034.1:0-14768 GCA_963577635.1 Phycisphaerae bacterium | reverse complement strand
TTTCCTGCTCTCTTGATCTCTTGCTCTCGCAGATCCTGTCGATCTCCCGGATCCATCCGGTTAGAGCGGTTTAACTTTCACTGTAGCGTCCTGAGTTGGCTGCACCTGCGCCTGGCTTTGTCGTGCTGCATCGCCGACCCACTGCGGGGTCGCCTGCTTCGCCCTCCGCGCCAGACTTGCTTCGCCGACGCTCAAAACGCTACATCGAAACTTAAAACGCTCTAATCCTGTCAACTCTTAAGTTGTGCGCCTCCGGCATCGCGCGGCAACCTTGGACCATGGAATTCCGCTATCGTATCGCCCATGGCCGGCACTCGATTCGATGCCGTGCGCCTCGGCGTCATCGGCATGGGCAACTTTGGCAGGTTGCATGCGCTAACGGCCGCGGGCATCGCGGAGGCCGAGCTTGTCGCCCTGGTCGCGCGACGCCAGGCCAGCCTCGACGCGGTGAAGGATCAGCTTCCGGCCGTGCGCGGCTGGCTCGACCTCGAACAGGCCATGGCCGAGTCGAACGCCGAGGCGTGGGTGGTCGCAAGCTCAACGGCATCGCATGTGCCGATCACAACCAGGCTGCTGAAGGCGGGCTACCCCGTCCTTCTCGAAAAGCCGATCGCCGACAGCCTCGACGAGGCGAGCGGCCTCGAATCGCTGGTCAAGCCGGATTCAAGCAACCTGATGCTGGGCCACATTCTGCTGTTCGGCAGCGAGATGCTCCAGATCATGGACGAGACGCGGCAGCGCGGCCCGCTTACCTATATTAGTTGTGTGCGATTTCGGCCCACGACGACCATGCAGCTTCTGCCAGGCGAGAGCCCGTTCCACCTGACCATGGTGCACGACCTCTACGCCGTCCTGGCCCTGGTGCAGCGGGCCGAACCGGTGAAATTCAGCGCCCAGGTCCACCGCACCGACGGCGGCGAGATCGACCTGGCACTTGCCCAGCTTCAATGGGAAAGCGGCCTGATCGCATCGTTCGCCGCCTCGTTCCTGACGCCACCGGGCATGGCGCCCGACGGGTTCGACCGAATGGAGGTCTTCGGTCGCGTCTGGGCGGCGCGAGTCAACGCGAATCCGCGGCCGGTCGAAGTCTGGGACGAAAAGGCCCAATGGCCGATGGCCCTGGAAATTCGCGCCGACCCAGGCGGCCCCACCGGCATGCTCGCCGAAGAGCTGCGCTGCTTCGCCCGCGTGGTGCGCGCTGAGCAGACCGTCCCCGTCGGCGCCACGTACCACGACGCCATGCAAGTGCAACGCTGGCTGGACAAGCTCGAGGCCTGCGCGACCGGCGCACAACGTAAGAGTTGACAGGGTCACAGGATCTACGGGATTTCAGGATCGGGAATCATTGTGAATGGAAACTGTGAAATTCGGCTTATGATGTAACGTCTAGGAGTAGACAGGATTGACAGGATTTACCGAATGATTGGTTGGTTCTGTTACAGGCGGACGCGCCTCTCGACATGCCGCACACACCCAATCCCATCCCGTAGATCCTGTCGATCCCGTGATCCTGTCAAACTCCCCTGGAGACGGATTTGCTGACTGACGCGACACGCCGGCGCGACTTTCCTTCCCTGGACGGACGGTCCTACCTCAACACGGCCGCGGAGGGCATCCCGCCGCGATCGGTGATCGACGCGCTTCACGCGTACGCCCGCGACAAGCAACTTGGCATGGACGGTCGAACCCTCCACGACGCCCAGCGGCGGGCGATGTTCGCGCAGGCGGCCGAGGCGTACGGTTTGACAAGCCAGGACATCGGCTTCTGCTCGTGTTCGTCGGAGGCCTACAACCTTGCGGCGATGGCGCTGCAACTCAAGGAGTCCGATGAGGTCGTTATCAACGACCTGGATTTCCCGGCGGGGGCCACGCCCTGGATGCAGCCGTCGTGCCCCGCCGCGGTAAAGGTCTGGCGGGCGCGCGACGGGGCGCTGCGCGTTGAAGACCTCGTGCCGCTGCTGGGGCCGAAGACACGCCTGCTCACCGTGTCACTGGTCAGTTTCTTCAACGGTTTCAAGATTCCGCTGCCACAGGTGCTCGAGGCGGTCGAAGCGCATGCGCCGGCGCTGGTCGCCCTCGACGTAACGCAGGCACTGGGCCGAATTCCGCTGGACCTGACCGGCGTCGACCTGGTGGTCAGCTCCACCCACAAGTGGCTCATGGCCAGCCACGGCGGCGGTCTTGTGGGCGTCCCGCCGCGCCGGGCGCAAACGTGGACCGTGCCGGCCGGCGGCTGGTACAACCTCGAAAATGCGTTCGATGACGACCGATTCGAGCGCGCCGTGACCAAGCCGGGCGCGGCAAGTTTTTGCGTGGGCATGCCCAACTACGCGGCGGTTTACGCGGTCAAGGCCGCGCTGGAACACGTCCGCTCGATCGGCGTGCAGGCCATCGACGATCACGCCCGCCCCCTGGTTCGGGCGTGCCTTGACGGGCTGGAGAAACTGCCGGTCGAACTGCTGACGCCCGACGAGCCCGAAGCGCTCGCCGGCATTCTTGCGTTCCGCCACCCGAAGGCCGAGCAGATCAACCAGGCGCTGCGAATGAAGAACATTCATATCATGTCTCATGCCGGTCGCCTTCGCGTCGCCATCCACGGTTACAACACGGCGGCGGACGTGGATGTCCTGATCCAATCACTCACGGAAGTCATGAACGATGTCTGAACGAGCCGACGCCCACATTCATTTATTCGAGAACGGGTTCCAGTCCGGTTTCACCAAGCGGCCCGGCGTCAACATTGACGAACCGGCGTGCTACACGTCGCTTGCCGCCGACCACGACGTGTCCGCCGCACTCGTCGTGGGATTCTGCGGCGGCGAGGCCTATGCGAACAACAATGAATACCTCGCCGCAATGGCCGCGGAGCACCCGTGGGCGAACCCGGTGGCCTACTTCGTCCCGAAGTCGCCTCCCGATATCCAGACGCTCGAGGCTCGGTGGCAACAGGGATTCGTCGGCGTCAGCTGCTACGTCTTCAACGAAGAATCGGTCGATGCGTTGCACCGGATCGATGACGCGTTCTGGTCGTGGCTCGTCGACCGGGGCTGCATCGTGAGCGTCAACTCAAACGCGCAGTACTGGCCGGCGTGGCAGCATATCCTTCAGCGTCACGGCGAACTGCGTCTGGTCATGTCGCACCTCGGCGCGCCGCCGCAGCAAGCAACGGCCCCCGCCCCGGACGTGGCCCGCGGAAACCTCGCGACCGTGCTCGAGCTGTCCGCATATCCTGGTTGCCACGTCAAGCTCAGTGGCTTCTACGCGCTGAGCGATCCGTCTTCGGACTACCCCCATCGATCGTCGTGGCCGTACGTCGAGGTGCTGCTTAACGATTTCGGGCCCGGTCGCCTGCTTTGGGGCTCGGACTTCACGCCCTGTCTCGAAAACCTGAGCTTCCCGCAGACGTTCGGCCACTTCGCCATGATGCCTTTCCTCAATGATGCGCAACGGCAGCGCATCGAAGGGGCGAACCTGCTCGAGTTGCTGGAACGGGCCCGCGCCTGACGCGGCGCGACAGGCGCACAATGGAAGAGTTGACAGGATCTACTGGATGGGAAGAAGAGATCTACAGGATCCGATCCGTGTGAGTGGTTTGGATCGTACGCACAGCGGACGATCAGGAGCTCCTTTTTCGTTCGTCGCCATCACTCCCCTGGACCAACCCAATTTCGAATCCTGTAGATCTCTCGGATCCATCCTGTCGATTCTGTCAACTCCTGTCGCCGTCTTGTCCAGAGGCGCCTTGTAACCCTGCACGAACAGCCCCACTATGATGTACGTGGCGTGAAAGTGAAGGGAGTCGGCGTTGCCAAACCGTCTTGCACGTCATATCGGGCAGACACTCCTCGTCCTGGTGGTGCTGGCTGCCGGCGTGCTTGTCGCCTTATTGCTCGTTCGATCGCAGCCCGAGGCAGCGAAACAGCCGCTGGCGGAGGTCGCTCCACTCGTGGAGGTGCAGGACGCACGGCCGCAGGACGTCGCCGTGCAGGTCCGCGGCTACGGCACGGTGCGCCCCGGCGTGGCGGTCGACATCGTCCCGCAGGTGGCCGGTACGGTGCTGGAGGTTCACCCCTCGATGCGAGCCGGCGGATTTTTCGACGCCGGCGACGTGCTGATTCGGATCGACCCGACGGACTACACGCTCGCAATTGAAGAGGCGCAGGCCGAACTGGAGCAAGCCCAGGCCGAGCTGGTCAACGCCACGGCGGCGATCGCGGACTTCGACGCGCGACTCGAAGATGCCACGACCGAGGTGGCTCGCCATCGCGAGCTGCGCGCCAGCAACTCGACGCCGCAGCGCGAACTCGATCGCGCGGAGTTTGCATTCCGCCAGGCCACCGCTCAGCTTCAAGGCACCAAGGCCATGGCGGTGCGGGCCAGGGGCGTCGAGGTTTCGGCTCAGACGCGATTGAAGATCGCGAAGGTGAAGCTGGCTCGCACGAAACTTTCGGTACCCTTCGCCGGCCGCGTGATGAGCGAGCAGGTTGATGTCGGTCAATTCGTCGATTTTGGCCAGAAGCTGGCCTCCGTATACGGCACCGACGCGATGGAAATCATGGTGCCGCTCGAGGACTGGCAACTGGCGTGGTTCGACGCGCCGGGGGAGGGCAAGCAAACCGCCGGTTCGGGCCCGACGGCGCAGGTCACCGCCGACTTCGCGGGGCGCCGGCGGACATGGCAAGGGCGCGTCGTCCGCATCGAGGGCCAGATCGACCCGACGTCGCGCATGGTGAACGTGGTCGTCGAGGCGGTGGAGCCCTTCAGCCAGGACGCTGATCGAATCGTTCTGATGCCGGGCATGTTCGTCGACGTCCTGATCGATGGCCGCACGGCGCGCGACGTGGTGGCGATCCCGCGCCGGGCTCTGCGACTGAACGAGATCGTCTGGGTGGTCGACGACGACCGGTTGCGATTCCAGGACGTCGAGGTGATCCGCCGCGATCGAGACGTGGTCTACGTGCGCGGCCTGGAGCCGGGACAGCAACTGGCGACCAGCGCCTTGGATGTCGTCGTAGACGGAATGCGGATTCGAACATCTCTATCTGATTCTGAAATGAGATCGACGCGCAAGACTTCCTCGGACCGGTCGCCCACTGCAGAGGCCACCGCCGCGCAGCGCGGCGCGGCCGCACCCACCGCCGCGCCCTGACCGCCGTATGAACGATCCGAAATATGCATCACGAGGTGTTCTCGCGTGGTTCGCATCGAATCACGTCGCGGCCAACCTGCTGATGATGGTCGTGCTTGTGGCGGGCGCGCTGTCGCTGTGGCGCATGAAGGTCGAGGTGTTCCAGGACATCGATCCGGGCATGATCCGCGTCGAGGTCGCCTATCCCGGCGCCTCGCCCGCCGAGGTCGAGGAAGGCATCTGCCTGCGCGTGGAGGAGGCGATCAAGGGCATCGACGGGATCAAGCGGATCAACTCCGATGCCTTTGAGGGCATGGGCGTGGTCGTCGCCGAACTGGAGGATTACGCCGACGACAGAGAGGCACTCGACGACGTGAAGTCGGCGGTCGACAGGATCCTAGAGTTTCCCCCGAAAGATGCCGAGGAACCGGTTGTCGTTGACGTCGAAAGTCGAATCCAGGTCATCTCCGTCGTCATCTACGGCGATGCGCCTGAAAGAACACTCAAGGAACTGGCGGAGCAGGCGCGAGACGAGCTGACGGCGATGGGCAACATCTCGCTGGTCGACGTCGTTGGGGCGCGCCGTTACGAGATCTCGATCGAGATCAGCGAGGAATCGCTGCGCCGCTACGGCCTGACGATTGCCCAGGTGGCCGACACGATTCGCCAGTCGTCACTCGACCTGCCGGGCGGATCGATCAAGACCAAGGGCGGCGTGATCCTGCTTCGCACGAAGGGCCAGCGTTATCGCGGGCCCGATTTCGAGGACATCGTCGTGCGCCGGCGCACGGACGGCACCAAGCTCTACCTCAAGGACCTCGCCACGATCGTTGACGGATTCGAGGACACGGACACCTCGACCTTTTTCGACGGCAAGCCCGCAGTTCTCTTGAAGGTCTACCGCGTCGGCGACCAGGGCGCGCTCGACGTCGCCGACACCGTGCAGAACTTCGTGGACACCACACCGTTGCCGCGCGGCATCGAGATGACGACCTGGTTCAGCCGCGCCGACTACCTGCGCGGTCGCCTGAACCTGCTGACGCGCAACGCGGCGATCGGCCTGACGCTCGTCTTCCTTTGCCTGCTCTGTTTCCTGAATGTTCGCCTCGCGTTCTGGACGACGATGGGGATCCCCATCTCGTTCATGGGCGGCTTCCTGTTGATGCCGATGCTCGGCGTGTCGATCAACATGATCTCCCTGTTCGCGCTGATCGTCGTCCTGGGCATCGTCGTCGACGACGCGATTGTCGTCGGCGAGAACATCTTCACCTACCGCCAGCAGGGCATGGACCCCCTGGCGGCGGCCACCCGTGGCGTGCGCGAGATGGCCCTGCCCGTCACGCTGACGGTGCTGACCACCATCGCCGCGTTCGCGCCTCTGGTGTACACCGCCGGAATGCTTGGCAAGATCCTCTGGCCGATTCCCGCCGTGGTCACGTGCGTCCTGGCGGTGTCGCTTATCGAGGCGCTGTTCATCCTCCCTGCGCACCTGACCGGCTCGAAGCTCGGGGCGCGCACCGCGTTCGGCCGTGCCCAGGGAAAGATCCGCGATGCCCTGCAGTGGTTCATCGATCGGCCCTACAGCTGGTTGCTGGCCCGCGCCGTGCGGAATCGCTACCTGACCGTGGCCGTCGCCATCGCCGTGTTCGTGATCATGGTTGGAGGAATCATCGGCGGCCACGTCCGGTTCCGCTTTATGCCGGATGTCGATGCCGACAACGTCTGGGCATCCTTGACCATGCCGCAGGGCACGACCGTGGAGCAGACGACGGCCGTGGTCCGAAGGCTGGAGGCCGCGATCGCCGAGGTGGGTGACGACCTCGACGCCGAACCGCCGGATGGATCCCGGTCCGTGGTCAAGCACATGGCCACCACCATCGGCGACCAGCCCTTCACGACGCTGGCCGGCGGCGGCCCCGGCGCCCTTGCGTCGGTCGGCGGCGGATCGGCCCATCTCGCCGAGGTCAACGTGGAATTGCTCAGCGGCGAATACCGTTCCATCGCCAGCCGGGACATCGCCCAGCGCTGGCGCGAGGCGCACGGCGAAATCCCGGGCATCTCCAGCCTCACGTTCACCAGCCAGTTCTTCTCGGTCGGCGAGGCGATCAACGTGCAGTTGGCGCACCACGACTTTGACCAGTTGCTGATGGCGTCCGACCACCTCAAGAGGGAGCTGGGCGCGTTCCCCGGAGTCCGTGACATCGCCGACACCTTCGAACCGGGTAAGCGCGAACTGAAAATTTTCATCAGGCCGGCCGGTGAAGCGGCGGGACTGACGCTGGAAGACCTCGCCCGCCAGGTGCGCCAGGGCTTCTACGGCGAAGAGGTCCAGAGAATCCAGCGCGGACGTGACGACATTAAGGTCATGGTCCGCTATCCGCTGGACGAGCGCCGCAGCATTGCGGACATCGACAACATGCGCATCCGCCTTCCCGACGCGACCGCGGTGCCGTTCGGCACCGTCGCGGAGGTGCGCGAGGGACGCGGCTTCTCATCGATCAAACGGGTGGACCGACGACGGGCCGTCAGCGTCACCGCCGACGTGGACGACGAAGTCGCCAATGCGACGCAGATCAACCAGGCCCTGCGCCGCGATGTCCTGCCCGCAATGAAACGCGAGCGTCCGGGCCTCACGTGGAAGTTCGAAGGCGAACAGAAAGAGCAGGCGGAGAGCCTTCAGAGCATGGGCAGCAACATGCTCATCGCGCTGCTGATCATCTTTACCATTCTCGCCGTGCAGTTTAGAAGCTATACGCAGCCGCTGATCGTGATGTCGATCATCCCCTTCGGCCTGATCGGCGCCGTTCTGGGGCACCTGATCATGGGGCTGGAACTGTCGATGCTCTCCGGTTTCGGCGTCGTCGCGCTCACGGGCGTCGTGGTCAACGACTCGCTGATCATGATCGACCTGATTAACCGCAGACGGCGCGAGGGCGTGCCGATGCGCCAGGCGATCATCGAGTCCGGCGCCCGGCGCTTTCGACCGATCCTGCTGACGACGCTGACGACGTTTTTCGGCCTCATGCCGATGATTCTCGAGCGCAGTCTGCAGGCGCAGTTTCTCATCCCGATGGCCGTCAGCCTCGGCTTCGGCGTGCTGTTCGCCACGAGCATCACGCTTCTGCTTGTGCCGCCCGTGTATCTGATCCTCGAAGACGTTCGGGGCCTGTTGCATCTGCGCGCCGACGAAGAAATGGCCGAGGGCATACCGCAGGTGATCTAGAGTCCCTAATAGAATGGGATTGTCGGTCCGAGGGCGCGCGAGGACGAGCCTGGCAAGGAGGTCGAAGCAGGCGGCCATCCTATTGGCCTCCGATGCAGACCGACGCAGCTAGGCGCTGCCGCAGCCGGTCGCCGCGATCCCCGCGGTCTTGCTGGCGTGGCTGTTTGAACCGATCATGCCCGTGTTGATGGGGTTTGCCGCGGGGGCCATGATTTTTCTGGTCGTTCTGGAACTGATCCCCGAGGCCCTGCACACCGAGACGCCCGCGCGGATCGCGTGGGCCTTCATCGTCGGTTTCTGCCTGATGCTGATGGTACAGGTCGTACTATGACGGACTCACCCACCCGCGTGGCGACGTCCGATGCGCCCAAGGCGTCCCCGCAGGTGCGCCTGTCCCCGGCCCGGCGCCTGCGTATCGGACTGGGATTGCTGGCAGCGCTGCGCAAGCCCGATTTCCAGGCGGCGGCCACCTATAGAAAGATGAATTTCGGCGACCGGTCGTTCTTCGAACGCTGGGGCGGCTTTCTCGGTTGGGCGCTGCGGCAGACGTTCGTCGTCATTCCCGAGGCGATCTGCGATCTGACATTCGCCAGGCCCGTGTCCAACACGCCGATGTGGCTGATCGATGCCAATCCCCTGGCCAACCATCCCTGGGCCGATCAACCGCAGGCCGAACTGCCCCGCGAGGCCGACACCGTCGTGATCGGAGCCGGGTTCACCGGCGCGGCCATGGCGTATCACTGGTCGAAAAGGGCGCACGCCGATCGGCTCATGGTCGTGGTGGAGATGGACGATCCGGCGAGCGGCAGCTCGGGCCGCAACGAGGGACTCGTCGTGATGGGACGGTATTTCAAGATGGTGCACGACACCGTGCGCCGGCATCTGCCCGCGGTGCGCGCCGAACTATCGAGCGACGAGCAAGACCAGCTGGCGAATCAGTTCGCCGAAAAGTACTGCGCCGCCGCGTACAAGAACGCCGACATGATCGAGCGGACTATCAAGTCCGAAGGCTACCGCTGCGACTACGCCCGCAAGGGATGGGTCCAGGGCCTGCCCGCCCACAGACAGGACGACCTGGAGGAGTCCGTGCGGATGGCGAAGGAAACCGGCTTTACCGACTGGGACAAGATCGGCCCGAAGCAGATCCTCGAGAAATCGGGCATGCGCTTTCGCCACAACGCCGGGTACTCACGCGCTGCGGCGTCGTGGCACCCGGCCAAGTGGGTCTGGAGCCTCATGCAGTCGGCGCTGAAGGCCTCGAGCGTCGAGCTTTACACGCGTACGAAGGTGAACCGAATCGAAGACGCGGGCGAGCACTACCTCGTGCACACGGCGCGCGGCACCATCCGAACGCGTCACGTGGCCAGCGCCACCGAGGCATACACGCCCGCGATCGATCAGCGGTTCCACGACGCGATCCTGCCCATGCAGGAACAGGCCGCCTGCGGCGACGGGGGGCCCGACGCCATGCCGACGCATGTGGGCATCAGCGCGTTATGGTTCTTCGCGGGCCGTTACGGGCGGCGGGTCCTGTTTGGTTCCGGCGGATCGCGCCTGCCCGACCATGAAGCCGGGCGCAACCGTCCCTCGGGGTTTCTCTCCAGGTTTGTCGCTGCCGAAATTAAGCGCGTCTACGGCCGCTACGACATGCACGTCACAAACGAGTGGAGCGGCACGGTCGGTTACACCCCCGACGAATACCCGATCGTCGGTCTGGTCGACGGTAAGCGCCACTACATCGTGGGCGGCATGTGCGGATCGGGCAGCGGCGTGTCGTTCAATGGCGGCCGCTGCGTCGTCAATCGAATCCTGGGCAGGACCGACGAAGCCGATGACTACCCCGAAGAGTATTTCGCGCCCAGTCGGCTGCTGGACCCCCGAAGCCATCCCTGGCCGACGCTGGAACGCACCGTCCGCTGACGACGTACGTTGATAAAAATTGGCGCGGAGGCCTTGCCAGTTCCGACACTTGTTCCTATCCTCCTGTCAACAGAATCAAGCGTTATCGGTGCAGCTCTGTAGACATGAACCGCCCCTGCCGGGGGCATGTCGGCCCCTTAGATCGATTGAAAGGTTGACCCGATGCGACGACGAACCATTCAGATGAGCTTGATGGTTGCCGCCTGCGGCTTCTGCCTGGGATTCGAGGACCCGAACCCCGCCGCGAGTGAAATCGAATCCAACCCCAAGGCCGGAGAAGTCCTTCATATCGGCGGGATCGAAGGATCCGGCGGCACGATCAAGGGCATGGTTAAGTTTTCGGGAGAACAGCGCGACCAGAAAAAGATTCGCACCGAAGCCGACCCCGTGTGCCACGCCGCGCACAAGGATGCGCCATTGCTCAAAGAGAAGTATGTCTTTGGTAAGAACAACACGCTGCAGAACGTGTTCGTCTACATCAGCAAGGGTCTGGAAGGCAAGAAGTTCGACCCACCGGAACGAAAGGCGGTAATCGACCAGCGTGGCTGTGTGTACGTCCCGCATGTCAGTGGTGTGGTCGTCAACCAGACGCTGAACATCCTCAACAGCGACAACACCGGTCACAACGTGAATCTCAAGTGCAAGAAGAATCGACGTTCCAACGACGCCATGGCCAGCAAGGGGGTGGTGCTGACCAAGTCCTTTACGAAACCGGAGATGGCGATGAACTACGTGTGCGACGTACACTCCTGGATGGGTGCGTACGTGCACGTCATGGAACACCCCTATTTCGCGGTAACGCAGAAGGACGGAACCTTCGAGATCAGGGGAGTGCCCGCCGGGGATTACGAGGTCAGCGTGT
The DNA here is from genome assembly GCA_963577635.1 of Phycisphaerae bacterium. Lineage (GTDB taxonomy): Bacteria > Planctomycetota > Phycisphaerae > Phycisphaerales > Phycisphaeraceae > CAUZBA01. Next base: position 3,635 of record CAUZBA010000034.1, on the reverse strand, counting down.
GGCACGAGTTTAAGCCGTTCAAGCCTGACAAACCAAGTGCCGCCGTCAAGGTCGCCGACAGCGAAACGGCCGAACTCACGTTCACCTACAGCCCGCCACCACCAAAGAAGAAATGAAGCGTCCTGCGGCAGCGATGCCGCACGGCGACTTGCAACTTCCGGAAGATCCGTTGTAATCAGATCAACGGTTCGTGCGGCGTCGCACTCGTGGCGCCACGATCAGGCTCGGGGGCAGTGTCAATATCAGGGCAGTAATCCATGCTGGCAGCCGGTTACGCGTGGCGACTCCCGCTCGACGCTTCGACTCACGGCGGCGCGATCGACGCGTTGATCCACATGGTCCACTGGTTCATGTCCCTGCTGTTCGTAGGTTGGGGCATCTTCTTCGTCTACTGCCTGGTTCGATTCCGACAGCGGGCCGGACACGAAGCTGTGGTCAAACTACCGAAGGCCAAGCCGTCTAAGCTTGTGGAACTCATCGTCGTCATCGTGGAAGCGGTTCTTCTGCTGGGGTTCTCGATTCCCGTCTGGGCGCAGGTTCGCGGCTCCGGCCACCTGCCAAATCCCGAAGATGCCCTAGTCGTGCGCGTCGTGGCGGAACAGTTTCAGTGGAATATCCATTATCCGGGCCGCGACGGTGTCTTCGGTCGGACCGAGCAATCGATGATGGGCAAGGAGAATCCGGTGGGTCTGGATCGCAGCGATTCGGACGCGAAGGACGACATCGTCACCATCAACGTCATGCACGTTCCGGTCGGCAAGCAGATCCTGGTGCACCTGACCAGCAAGGACGTGATCCACAGCTTCGCCCTGCCCCTGCTTCGGATCAAGCAGGACGTGATCCCCGGGATGAGCACCCCCATCTGGTTCGAAGCGGCGAAGACCACCGACGCGATCCGCGATGCAATGGCCCGTACCTATATGGTAGAGGCCGTGGACATGAGCATGCTTAAGAACCAGGTGGCGATGGCCCCGATCGAGGCCGAAGACGGCACGGTGATCGTCGCTGAGCGGGCCGACATCACCGATACTGTCCTCGAGGCGATGAAAGCCGCAGGGGTCCGGGAGATCCGCGCCGCGCCGAGAGTGCCCACGGAGATCGCCTGCGCCCAACTCTGCGGCCTCACTCATTACCGCATGCGTGGTTACCTGCACATCGATACCGAAAAGCAGTTCGCTGACTGGATGACCCGAGAAGAAGAATTCCTCGCCGAAGAGGAAGAAGAAGACTATTGACTCCAGGCTGATGACGACCACCGCAGTTCACCCACACGCCGCCGCCGACCACGAAGCCCATCATGAACTGGGCTGGATGCGCCGGTATGTCTTTTCCACCGATCACAAGGTCATCGGCATCCAATACGGCGTGACGGCGCTGCTGTTCCTTCTGTTCGGATTCTGCCTGATGCTGGCCATGCGCTGGCAGATTGCCTATCCGCTAAAGCCCCTGGGAATACTGTCGGCCATATTCGGAAGCGAGAACGTCAAGAATGGCGTCATGGTTCCGGAGTTCTACAACCAGCTTGGGGCCATGCACGGGACGATCATGATCTTCCTGGGCGTTGTCCCGCTCGGCGTCGGTGCGTTCGGCAACTATGTTGTGCCCCTGCAGATCGGTGCGCCCGACATGGCATTTCCCAAGCTCAACATGGCGAGCTACTGGGTTTACTTCGTCGGCGGCGTGATCATGATCGTCAGTTTCTTCGTGCCGCAGGGAGCCGCCCAGTCCGGCTGGACTTCGTACGCGCCGCTGGCCAGCATCGCGCCCCTGGGGCAGACGTACTGGCTGATCGGGATGATCTTCCTGATCACGTCGTCGCTGCTGGGTTCGGTCAATTTCATCGTCACCATCGTGCAGTTGCGGGCGCCGGGCATGACGCTCATGCGCATGCCGTTTTTCGTCTGGGCCCAGCTCGTCACGTCGTTCCTGCTGCTCCTGGCCTTCCCGCCGCTCGAGGTCGCGGGAGTATTGCAACTGATGGACCGCCTGGCGGGCTCGAGCTTCTTCGACCCGGGCGGCTTGGTTGTCAGCGGCGAGGCACGGTTGACCAGCGGCGGCGGCAACCCGCTGCTCTGGCAGCACCTGTTCTGGTTCCTGGCCCACCCGGAGGTCTATGTCCTGATTCTTCCTGGCTTGGGCATCATCGCTGAGGTGATCGCCAACAACACGCGAAAGCCGCTCTGGGGATACAAGTCCCTGGTCTACAGCACCATATTCCTGGGAATCATGTCATTTATCGTCTGGGCTCACCACATGTTCATCACGGGAATGGGCACGACGATGGCGGCTTTCTTCGCCGCGACGACCATGATCATCTCGATTCCGTCGATCGTGATCCTCACGGCGTTTCTGATCAGCCTCTGGGGCGGGTCGATTCGCTTTACCACGCCCATGCTGTTCGCACTCGGTTTCCTGCCGATGTTCGCCATCGGCGGCCTGACGGGCCTGCCCCTGGGCCTGCCCGCTGCCGACATTCACCTTCACGACACCTATTACGTGATCGGCCACTTTCACTACGTCGTCGCGCCCGGCAGCCTCTTCGCCCTGTTCGCCGGGGTCTACTACTGGTATCCCAAGGTGACCGGTCGAACCATGAGTGAGTTTCTGGGCAAGCTGCATTTCTGGCCGTCGTTCGTGTTGATGAATGGCATTTTTCTACCCATGATGTTCATGGGTCTTGGCGGGGCACTACGACGCGGCTACGACCCGACCGAATACGTCCACAGCCAGGCGACGCAAGGCTGGAACGTGATCAGTTCCTGGTCGGCTTGGTTGTTGGGGCTGGTCCAGATCGTCTTTATCATCAACTTCTTCCTGAGCATCAAAGCGGGCAAGAAGGTGGGCGCCAACCCGTGGCACGCGACGACGCTGGAGTGGTCGGCGCCATCGCCGCCACCGCACGGTAACTTCGACGAGGCGCCACAGGCGTATCGCGACCCGTACGACTACGATCCTGCTGCGAGAAACGGTTTCCGGGCTCAGGCCGACCCGGCGGAGGCATAAGTCATCGTGTCTGCCGAAATTCTCTACATCGCGGAGCCGCGCCCCGACACCGGTGTGACCAACGGCAAGCTGGGCATGTGGCTGTTCCTGGCGTCGGAGGTCATGCTGTTCGGCGGGCTTTTTTCGAGCTACGTGCTGCTGCGTGTGGGCGCCCCGCCCGACACGTGGCCGACCGGATCCGACGTGCTCAGCGTGCCCCTCGGCACCTTGAACACGCTCGTGCTGATCACGTCGAGCATCACCATGGTCCTGTCGTGGGCGGCACTGAAAGTGAACAACCTGGGCAGGGCACGTCTCTACATGACGATCACGGTTGTTCTGGCACTGACGTTCATGGTGATCAAGCTGGGCTGGGAGTATTACCCCAAACTGCACCACTACACGGTCTGGCTTGAAGATGGTACGTCGATGAACGGACACCTCGACGAGAAAGTCATGACCGAAGAGGGTGAGATCGAAAGCATCGCGTTCGTGCCCGACGCGACCGGCGACGGCCACCACCCAGAAGCCCAGCAGATCGACGGTGACCGGATCATCCGCCTGGCGAATTTCGGGCCCGCCTACAACACCTACCTGGCAATCTACTGGACGCTCACCGGCCTGCACGGCCTGCACGTCATGGGGGGCGTCTT
>CAUZBA010000033.1:0-14864 GCA_963577635.1 Phycisphaerae bacterium | reverse complement strand
CGAGTGTGATCGCCGCGCCGCCGGAATTCACCAGAGCGCCGCCGCCCGCATCCAGGAGCGTGCGTAGTTGACCCCAGGTGGTCACCCCGCGCTGTAGAAGGTCGTAAAGGACGTCCGAGTCGTTCAGGAGATGCCACAGGTGCACACGACCCGTCGACCCCGCCGCCGGGTCCAGACCCGGGACGCCGAGGCGACCGCCATATTGTTCGTACGTGAGCCCATTCGGCGCCAATACCGGTTGCGTCTCGACGGGGGCGATCGAAAGCGGCGACACCTCGCGACGCCCCCCGCTGCGTAACACGGCGAGGTCAACCGTCTGGAATGGAACCTGCGCCTCGCGCAATCGTCCCACCCACTTGCCCACCTCGTCGTTCTGCGCGGTGAAATAAAACACTTGCCTGCCGGCGCGGGCCACCTCGATCACGGTGTCGATGATCGCCGCGGTTCGCCGGTCGTCGCTGGTACCGAGTGTCTCGTCCATTAGCAGGGGCAGGCGCGATGCCGACTCCTCCGCTTCTACGAATCCCAGCCGCACGGCCATGAGCAGTTGCACTCGCTCGCCGGTCGACAACTCGTACAACGGTCTTGCCTGATCGGATTCGTCACGGGCCATGAATGCAGGCGGCGCGGACCGGTCGTCGAAGTCGAGCTGAAGCGAGCCGTGCGTGATCGCGGCGAGCAGAGCGTTGCTTCGCTTGAAGACCTGTGGCCGATTGCGCCCGGTGCAGACACGGCGCACATGATCGACGAGCAACTTCCCGACAACCGAATTGCAGTCCTGCTCGCGCAGATCCGACATGCGCTCGAAACACTGCAGCCGCCGCGCCAGCGCCTCGGTCATGTCGTGGCCGCGCTTGGCCTCGTCAATGTGGTTTCTGATCGATGCGATCTGCTCGGCCAGCTCATCGCGGCGGCCTGCCAGGCGCCGGTCGTCGGCGATCAATCGCTCGAGCTCGACGCGATCCGCCTGAAGCAATTCCGGTTCGTCCGTGAGGGCGGCCGCCGCGTTTCGGCGCACCGCCTCGCAGTCCGCCTGTTGTTTCACGAGCTTCGCGTATTCACCATACCGCTCCAGCCAGTCGCGCAGCGTCCGATCGTCCCCCACGTCGAGGTCGAGGCGCTCGAACAACGCGGTGTGATCCTGCTCGATCGCAACAAGATCGGGTTCGATTGAACGTGACATCGTTTCGCACGCGTGGTCGATGCGGCTTGCCGCCTCGACGAACCGGTCGCGCCGGCAACTCAAATCTTCCATCGCCTGCGTCGCCCCATGGGCGCCGTCGACGGCGCCGTAGCCGAAAGGCGCAATAGTTCTATTCACCGAGTCCAGAATATTGGCAACCTGAGATTCTGCGTTCTGCAACGGCGCGGCAGCCCCCTCGGCCCGGGTCGCGTGCTGCTGCCAGGTGCTGATGTTGTCAGCAAGCACGGCCAGCCACTGGTCACCGATCTCAAAATCGATCGCGATGCCAAGCTGTTGGCGAAGTTCTTTCCGTTGCCGCTCGAATGATGCAACGCGCTGCTCGAGTTCACGCGAATGCGGCGCGGCAGAATACCTAAGCTGACGACGGTGGTCAGCGAGCGTCACCTTCGACAGCGCGTCCGCCAACGCCTGGGCACATTCGGCGACGGCATCCGGCCGCCACGCCGCGGGCGGATTCAGACCGGTGCGCTCGTAGGTGCGCCGGTGCACCTGCCGCGCATCCTGGCCGCCTTCCGATCGCGTGACACCCATCCACGCAAGAGCCGGCCCGACGGGCACGAGCACCAGCCACGCCGGGTGGTGCACCGCCCCAAGAAGAAGCACAAGAACGAGCCCGAAGCCACCCGCCGCCGCGAGGAGCCACCAGGCGCGCGATGTTTGTGCCGCAACCGCCGACGGGGCAACAAGCCACTGTCCGAGGGCCGTAAGACCCTGATGCAGTTTCTGCGGATCTCCGGCCGCGCCCATCGGGTGCGTCTTATCTTGCGCCGACAGCCATGCATCTCGTTCCTGCATGACACGTTTCTCGGCTCGCAGGTGCTCCGCCAACCGCGCCAGGTCGCTCAGTTCGCCGATCTCGACGCGCTGAAGTTGCCGTAGCTGCGCCTCGGACAGGTGAGGTCCAATCCGACGCAATGCCGAACCGGCCTGGGCACCGCTGTCTGCAACCTGCCGCTTTAGATCGTCGATCTGCCGTTGCAGATCGGTCAAGCGCCCGCAGGCGGCACTCAGATCGCGTAACGACGTCTCGGCCGCGCCCGATTCCGGCAGGTTCGTCCTGGCCTGTTGCCGCGAAGCGCTCGCGACCTGCTCGAGCAGTTCCTGGCGATGACGATTCAGGTGGTTCCGGCGATCGATAATTTCGTCGAGCTGCTGCTGCTCGCGACCGGTCAATTCGGCCATCTGCGGCGCATGGGCCGCCAACTGTTGCCGAATACCTTCGCTCGCGTCCACCGCTTCACGGTGTTCGAGCGCCCTGTTCAATCGCTCGACGTGCTGCCCGGCGGCCACCGCCTCGCGCCGCTGTCGCTCCAGGTCATCCAGCTGTCTCGCGTCATCTTCGATCTTCCTCTGACGATCCCGCGCCGCATGAAGATGGCGGCCGGCGCTATCGACATCGTTTCGCTGCGCCCTGTGTGTCTTGGGAACCTGGAGAAATCCCAGTGCTTTGGCGGCGCGATCCAAATCGAAGCCGCCCTGCGTCGCGTCGGCAACGGCCTTGGCGAACGCGGCGTTGTCGTCGTGAATCAGCTCGTGAAGTGCCAGACGGTAGCGATGGCGCGTTTCGGGCGGGCCCGCATCGGGTCGTTCGGCAGCCTGGCCGTCGCGCCACCACACCGGATGCCCGCTGTCGACCTCGACGTGCCAGCGGCTCGACCGCCACTGGAAGTCCGCGGCCACCGATGCGCGGACGACTCCGGTCTGGCCCGGCCAGATCAATTCGTGGATAACACGCGCCGTCGTGCTCTTGCCGGACCCGTTGGGACCGTGAACGATATTGATGCCCGGCGACAGATCGTTCGAATCGATCGTAAAGCCTTCACCGCGCCGTACGCCGGGCACGCGATCGACGCGAATCCTCTCGAAGATCAGCGCGTCGCCGCTCATGAGGTCTCTCCCACCAATTCGCCAAGTAGCGCGCTTGCCTGTTCCTTGAGGATGTCGCGCGCCGGGCGCCCATCGGCAGCCTCCGGGATCCCGAGGTAATCTCGTCGATGGCGCGTCTCTTGAATCCTCTGTTCAGCCTGGCGAATCAATTCCGACAGTTCCTTCGGCGTTTCTTCCTGATCGAGTTCAAGCAGCAGACGTGCCAGCACCGACACCGCCGTCGTGCCCCTGGCGTGCGCTACCAAATCAAGAGGTGGGGTGGTCCGGTTTACTATTTTCTCGACACCGACGCGCGCGGCGCCGATGGCCAGGTCGAGGTCATCGGCCAGTTCGTCGCACAGCGCGGGCAGCCGATGCGAAATCGCGGTCCGTCCAACAAGATTCAGACGCACCGATACGGCCAGCAAGTGTTCGCCGGAAGGCTCGACCAGTCGCGTCGCCTCGGCGCGAACCCGATCGACCAATGTCGATTGAAACACCGACTCGTCGTCAACGTTGTCCAGATCGACGGTCAGCTCGTGGTAGCGAACGCTTGACAGTGGCTTCAGTTCGCACGAGGTCACGCCGGCCGGTTCCACATGGACAATCCAGGCGCCGTGAAGGCCCGATTCGCCGGGGTCCATGGCCTGGGGCGAGCCCGGGTAGAGAACGCACGCGAGGCCCGATTCGTTTTCGAGGCGCGGCGCGTGCACGTGCCCGAGCAGCCACACCGAAACGCCTGTGCGACGCAAACGCGTCAGATCGAGCGGCGCGTATCGGCTGTTCGGATCGTCCAGGTCGCCGTGCACCATGCCCACCACCGGCACGTCGCCGGCCGGGTGCGGCGGGTAGTCGTCCAGCGGGCTGCGCTCGACGTGACGTGCCGGAAACGACCAGCCGTCGATGTGCAGGACGGGGTGGCCGGCGCGATGGATCGTTTCGCGCTGCCAGGTTCCGCCGCGGCCGAGCAGAATGAACTGGTCGCGCAGCGACGTGGCCAAGCTGTCGGCGAGGCGCCCGAGAACGTCATAATCGTGATTCCCCGACACGGCCACGGTACGGATTCCGGACGCGGCGAGGGAAGCGATGCCCTGTTCCAGGGGACCAATCGCCTCCCAGAAACGGTTGTCCTGATCGGCCACGTCACCGGTCAGACACAACAGGTCAACTTTCTCACGGATCGCCAGGTCGACGGCGGCCTGCCAGGCGCGCACCGTCCAGACCTGCTCGCGTGCGATCAACTCGGGCACCCGGCTTGACGCGCGGCCGATGTGTACATCACCGCAGACCAGCAGCTTCATCTGAATGATTATCGCTGGCACGGGCGCTAACCGCCAACGGAATCGGGCGGGTTTGCGGCGCGCCTACGCGTCGCCGAAGATGCCGCACGTCGATCGTCCCGACCTTCTGTACCGCATGGATCCTCGCGTGAATCTGCTGATCGAAGGACTTAGAGCTGTGTGTGGACGCGCGCCGCTGACCGAAAAGTGGCTGGTGTGTCCGTCTCGACGCGTCGGCCAGCAGTGGCTCGACCAGGTCGCCCTGGCCGCCGCGGCCGTGGGAAATGTCCGCCTGCACACGCTTCGATCGCTCGCCATCGCTCTGGCTCACGGAAATCTGAGCCGACAGAAGCTGCATTTCTTTCCGGACGACGCCGGTCCGATGCTCGTGGCCCAGCTGTGGCCGCAGGTGGCCGGGCGCCGCGAAGGTTATCTCGGGGCGCTCCAGCCGGACGAGCGCCTGTACAGCGCGCTGTTTCGTTCGATCAGGGATCTTCGCCTTGCCGGCACGTCCGAATTGAGTGATCGTGCGTTTGACGAACCTCGAAAAGCCACAGAGTTGCAGGAACTACTCGAGGCCTACGGCGGGCGATTGAACGCTCTGGGTCGCGTCGACTACCCGGGCCTGATTGAACTGGCGCTCGAGACCGTGCTCGGCGGCCAAACAGGTTTTCCGCAAGACCTTTGCCTGTTACTTCCTGATGACCTGTGCGAATCGTTGACGGGGCGCGAACGGGTCCTGGTCGATTCGATCGCGGAGGCGCTGGGAAACGATCGCTTCGTCAAGCTGGGTGCTGACCGGTCACCATTTGCGGATGACGACGAATCGACCACAACCGTTCGGGACGAGGCGACGGCCCTCGGCCGCACGCAGTTCTTCCGGGCCATCGGGCCGGTCAACGAGGTCCGCGAAGCCGTGCGGCGGAGCATCGCCGCAGCCGGCCGGCTCGACCGAATCGAACTGCTGCACACCGACGCGGCGACCTACGTCCCCCTGGTCTACGAAACCGCCGCGCGGCTCGCGGACGACGACTCGGCGTGGAACATGGGCATGCCGGTCACGTTTGCCGACGGAATCGACGTATCAATGACGCGCCCCGGGCGGGCGCTGACGGCCTGGCTGGAATGGATGGAAAACGACTTCGCGCAGTCGATCGTGCACCGCATGCTGGTGGACGGTCTGATTGCCGTAGACGACATCGACCGCATCGAAGGGCGTTTCGCGACCCTGGGTCGCTGCCTGAGGTCGATCCCCATCGTCCGAAGTCTCGACCGCTACACGATGATTCGCGACCTGCGCGACGGGTTGCGGAAACGGCTAGCCGATCAACCCGGCCTCGACGACGAGGACCGGACCGCAGCGAAACGGATGCGCGACGACCAGCGCCACCTTGCCGAATGCGAACACCTCTGGCAGGTGGTCGAGCCGATTTGTGAATTGTCGAGGGCCGCACAGGAGGGGCCGGTCGCTCTGGTTGACGCCGCGGGCGCGCTGCTCGCGCGCTTCAGCCGTTCGTGCACCGAGTTCGACGCATTGGCCCGCCAGCATCTCGCAGAACGAATCGATCGTCTTCGCGAGACGATCGACCAATGGCCGGACGGCAGCGTGGCCGCCGTCAGCGACGTACGCCAATGGCTCGAAGCAATCGTGCGCGACAGCCGTGTCGGCGGCAGCGGCCCTCAGCCCGGGCACCTGCACGTGGCTCACGTCGATCGCGGGGGCCACAGCGGCCGTTTGGTCACGGCGATCGTCGGCCTGGACGACGGCCGTTTCCCCGGCGCCGCCCATCAGGACCCGGTGCTGCTGGACACCGAGCGACATCGGCTCAACAAAACGGGCCGGTCCGCCCTCGCCGCCAGCTTCGACGCCCCGGCGCGGCGGCGCGCGTCCTTCGCAAGGCTGCTGGGGCGCCTGCGCGGCGACGTCTTCCTGGGGTTCAGCAACCACGACGTGATCGAGCAACGCGAACTGTTTCCCAGCCCGCTCATCATCGAAGCGTTCCGCACCGTTGTCGACGATCGTGACGCCGACGTGCAGCAATTGATCAAAGCATGCGGACCGGCGGCTTCGTTCGTTCCTGCGCACAGCGGCGACTCGATCGACCTGAACGAGTGGTGGGTCACTCTGCTCACGAGTGAACGTCGGGTGGACGATGTTGAGTCACTCCTGGCGACACATTTTCCGAACCTGCACCGAGGTCGCAGCGCCGCCGCAAAGCGCGCGAGTACGGCGTTCACTGAATTCGACGGCCGCGTCGATGGGGTCGACCCAAGGCTTGCGCCCACCCATCAAGACGGACCGATCGTGTCGGCATCTCGCCTGGAGACATTCGGCACCTGTCCACTACGCTACTTTTTTCGGTACATCCTCGACATCGAGCCTCCCGACAACATTGAGATTGATCCCGATTGTTGGCTCGACCCGCTTGCGTTCGGAAAGCTTCTGCACGAGGTGTTTCACCGTTTCATGGACGAACTGGCAAAGGCGAACGAGCAACCCCAGTTCGATCGCGACATCGGCAGGCTTTACGCCGTCCTCGACGAAGCGATCGACCGATACCGTCAACGGACGCCACCGCCCAACGAGCAGTCGTACCTCACCCAGCAACGGCGACTCAAGGAGTCCGTCGAGGTCTTCCTCGCCGCCGAGCAGGACCGCTGCCGGACGTGGCGACCACGCTACCTTGAAGCCTCGATCGGCATGAGGCCGGCCAGCCCGGGAACGGCGATCGACCGCGATGATCCGATCGCGTTGACTCTGGCGGACGGAAAAACCATCCGCCTTCGGGCTCGGGTGGACCGTATCGACCAGCGCCTCGGCACCAGCCGATTCGAAATATGCGATTACAAGACCGGCCGGTCCACGGCCAAATTCACACAGGCCGATCCCTTCGCCGGCGGCCGATCTCTCCAGCACTTTCTGTATCTGCACGTGATCGCGGCGGTGCTTCGGCAGTTCCACGGTCACGGCGCCGTCACCGACGCGTTTCACTACTTTTTTCCGAACTCCGATCAGCACGGGCGCCGAATCCGGTTCGAAGCCGACGACCTGACCGACGGACTCAAGCGCATTGCGGCAATGAGCGAGCAAATCGCGAACGGCGCGTTCCTGCCGACGGAGAGCCACCAGGACTGCGCCTATTGCGATTACGAACCGATCTGTTCGGCGACGCACACGTCGCTTGCGGAAGCGGCGAAGCAGAACCGGCTCAAGCGACAGGAAACAGATCAGACGCTCCTGGCGCCGATGCAGATCTGGCGTCCGCTGAAGCCGCCGTCGACGCAACCGAAGGTCCGCGAAGCGAAACCAATACAAGCCGCGAAGACGCCCGCCGATGCAATCGGCGATGACGATCGTCGATCGGCCGGCGCCGCGGCGCCCACATGGCCGGGCGAATCGACCGCCGCGCCGACCGGACCCGACGGCGCGCCGCCCGATCAGGCCGAGCGTGATCAAATTCACAACGACCTCGACACGAACATGCTGGTCGAAGCCGCCGCCGGTACCGGCAAGACGACCATGATGATCGATCGCATGCTGCAACTGGTCCGCACCGGCCGGTGCACTGTTGCACGCATGGCGGCGGTGACGTTTACGCGCAAGGCGGCGTCGGAGTTGCGCGACCGGTTTCACCGTGCACTGCGCCGCGCCGCGTCCGAGGAGGCCGACCCGTCGCAGCGCCGCCACCTTCAGGAAGCCCGTGATGCGCTGGATCGCTGCTTCATCGGAACGATCCACTCGTTCTGTGCTGCGCTTCTGCGCGAACGGCCTGTAGAAGCCGGCGTTGACATCGGTTTCGAAGAGCTTGACGAGGCGGAGGACATGCGCCTCAAACGCCAATCGTGGCGCGAGCACGTCGAACGTCTGCGCGCCGACACCGACCCGTTGCTCGATGCGCTGGACCAGGTGGGTCTCGACCCGCCCGACCTGATGCAGGCGTACATCGAACTATGTGACTATCCGGATGTGGACCGGTGGCCGTTGCGATGCGACGGCCGCCCCGACGATGAACCGGTCGTGATCGATCAGGACCAGGTCGACCGGGCCTGGGCCGCCGTGCGCCGATTCGTCAACGAATTGCGAGACACGGCCGCGGACTTCCCGCGTGTCGGCGGCACGCTGATGCAGGCCATCCAGCGTGTCGTGCGAATGATCGATGCCGCGAATCGCGGCATCGATCCGAGCCTGCAGCGACGCATGGCGGTGTTCGAGCAGTTCAGCGAGTTCGATCCGGACAAGAGCCCCCACATGACCAAGACCAAATGGCCCGGTGAAAACCGCAAAGAGCGCAGCGAGCTTGCCGAACGCGTCTGCGAACACTGGAACCGCCTTTGTGTCGAACACGCCGTCCCGCTCGTCGAAATGTGGCACCAGGTTCGTTACGCGCCGGCGATGAATCTGCTGCTCGGCGCGGCGGACGCTTACGCCAGCGCCCGCGCCACCGCGGGGGTTCTTAACTACCAGGATCTGCTTCTGAAGACGCGCGACATGCTGCGCCGCCATGGCGTCGTCCGTCGCGACTTCGCGCGGCGTACGACCCACCTTCTCGTAGACGAGTTTCAGGACACCGACCCGATCCAGGCCGAGATCCTGTTCCATCTGGCCGCAATACCCGCCAAAGCATCGGACACCGAGACGGTCCATTGGTCACAATCGCGGCCGCGTCCCGGATCGCTCTTCGTCGTCGGCGATCCGAAGCAGTCAATCTATCGCTTCCGGCGCGCCGACATCGAAACCTACGACCTGGTGCGAAGGCTCATCGAGCGCAGCGGCGGCCGGCGGATCGACCTTCGAGCGAACTTTCGCAGCAGCGCCGCGATCGTGGATTGGGTAAACGAGGTGTTTCGCGACCTGTTGCCGGCCCGTGGCGACCGCTATTCACCGGCGTATCAGCAATTCGGCGTCGGACGGACCGACGGCAATAATGCCCAGCTTCGCGGCGTCTGCGCCCTGGACATCGAAGGATCGGGGACCGTCAGCAGCAAGACCGCGCAGGGCGAGGCCGAGATCATCGCACGAATCATCCGCACCGCGGTCGATCAGGGCGTGACGGTCTGTCGCACGGCGCAGGAGCTGGCCGAGGGGCGATCGCCTCGAGCCGAATTCGGAGATTTTCTGGTAATCAGCCGCGGCAAAGCTCGTCTGGGACTCTACGCTCGCGCCCTGGAACGCTATGGGATTCCGCACGAAGTAACCGGCGGCAGCGCACTGAACAGCGTGCCACAACTCGCGCTGCTGCACACTTGTCTTCGGGCCGTGCTGCACGCCGACGACCCGACGGCTCTGGTTGCGGCCCTGCGCAGCGATCTATTCGGAATCAGCGACACGGCCCTCTATGCGTTCTCCCGCGCCGGCGGAAGATTTTCGTACCGTTCGTCGGCGCCGCAGCGCATGGCCGCGGACCACCACAGCGCCGCGGCCTCGTTCGATGACGCGTTCATGCGATTGCGCCGATACGAGCGGTGGCTCGATCGTCTCCCCCCGATCGCGGCGATCGACAAGATCGCCGTGGACCTCGGCCTCCAGCCCTGTGCCGCGATGGATGAAGGCGGGGATGTGCGCGCCGGAAGCATCGCGCGGGCCATCGAATTGCTGCGCGCCGCCGGGCGACAACTCTGGACGGCGGCCGACCTGGTGGACTACCTGGGAACTCTGATCGACACCGAAGCGGAGGATGCCGAGCTTCACGACGGCATGCCGGTGCGAACACAGGATCGCCCGGTCGTTCGCGTGATGAACCTTCACAAGGCCAAGGGCCTTGAAGCGCCCGTCGTGTTCCTTGCCGATCCGTGCGGCGAGAAGGAGCACCGGATCACGATTCACGTCAGCCGGCACGAATCGGAATCGGGTTCCGGCGGCCAAGACCACGCGACCGGATTTATGGCCATCTGCGGGCCGTTCAGCCTGTTCCGGCAGCGCGGTGCGCTGCTGGCCAGACCGCCGGGCTGGGAAACACTCGAAGAGGTCGAGAAGAAATTCGCGCAGGCCGAGGCCCGTCGGCTTCTCTACGTCGCCGCGACGCGGGCGGGTTCCCAACTGGTCGTAAGCCGCCGTATCGATCCGAGTGGTCGGCAGCGCAGCCCGTGGCAGGCGCTCGAACCCTACCTGGATTATCTTCCCGTGATGCCGATTCCTGTACCGGGTGAACCGCCGATCCGCGAATCCTTTTCCGTCGCCGACAGCGAACCCCGTCACATCTTGGACACGATCAACGCCGCTCGCTCAGCCGCAGCCAGCCCGTCATACTCGACCGCGATGGCGAAGCGCCTCGGCATGGATACGGCCGCGGCCACCTCACACGCGCCCGCGGTCGCACGCGACCTCCAGACACTCGACACCGACGACGCGCCTGCGATCGACGCAGAGCAGACGCTGACCGCGCCGGCGCAGTGGGGCCAGACGATTCACATGCTGCTTCAGATCGCGGCGCAGGATCCGCAGGTCGACCTGGAGTTGGAGGCGCTGGAACTTCTCCGGCAGTTCGACGGCCACGACCGTGATGCTCCGGAGGCGGCCGCCGTGGTCCGACGCGTCATGCTGAGCGACGTGTGGCAGCGGGCCCAAGGAAGCTCGTCGCGTTTTACCGAGGTGCCGTTCTGTCTCCGTGACGATCTGGAAGGATGTCCGAGGCTCATTCGCGGTGCGATCGATCTGGTGTTTCGTGAGGCCGGCAGGTGGGTGATCGTCGACTACAAGACCGATCGGATCGACGGACCGCCCCCTGAGAAACTCCTTCGGGCCTACCGCGGCCAGCTTGACGTCTACAGGCGCGCGTGGAGCGCCCTGTCATCCGCGGACGAAGCCGAGATTGATGCCGCGATCTATTTCACCCGTCCTAATCTGCTGGTATCGTGAGGAAAACGTGAAGGTCTGGGTCACACGCGATGAGCGTACCGACGGGCCGCTATCCAAGGCGTTGCGAGCGGTTGGTCTGTCCGTACTTCATGAACCGGTGCTCGCCCGCAAGGCGCTCACCGACGCTGCCGGCGCGCTCGCCGCGCTGACCTGCGACGACTGGATCGTCCTGACCAGCGTCTTTGCGATCGAAGCGGTTGCCGGTGACGTGGCGAGAGTCCCGCATCTGGCCGTCGTGGGCGCGTCCTCGCGCCGCGCCGCCGAAGCGCGCGGCTTCCGCGTCGACCTGGTCGGCCGGGGCGACGCCGCCTCACTCTTTGATGAACTGTTCGGCCGCGCGGACGGCCGAGTGATCTGCTACCCGCGATCGTCGGAGACGATGATTCCGAAGGTGCCGCCCGGAATCGACCTGGTGAGCCCGGTCATGTACGAAACCGTTGCCCGCCCCTTCCGTCGGATCGCGTTCACGGACGCCGACGTCATCGCGGTGACGAGCCCATCGGCCGTGCGCGTCATCGGACGCGCCGATCTGCCGTTCGCGAGCATCGGCCCGATGACTTCCGCCGCGCTTCGCGAGCACGGCGTCACGCCATGGGTCGAAGCGCCGCAGCGGAGTTTCCAATCCCTCGCCGCGGCGATACGACTTTAAGTGAACGATTCACGCCACCACCCGGCGTAATCGAGCGCGGCATACGTGAAAATGCAATCAGCCCCGGCCCGCGCGATCGCGGTGAGCACCTCGATCGTGCACGTCTTGTCATCCAGCCAGCCGTTCTCGGCCGCTGCCTTGACCATCGCGTACTCGCCGCTGACGTGATACGCCGCGATGGGCAGATCGGTCTGGGCACGCAGGCGGGCGATGACGTCCAGATAGAGCAGCGCCGGCTTGACCATCAGGAGGTCTGCGCCCTCGGCCTCGTCGAGGGCCGCTTCGACGAAGGCTTCCCGCGCGTTGGCGGGATCCATCTGATACGTTCGCTTGTTTTTGGGAACGTTCGCGGCGTCAACGGGCGCCGAATCCAGGGCTTCGCGGAACGGCCCGTAGAACGCCGACGCGTACTTTGCGGTGTAGCTCAGGATTGCCGTCTGCGTGTAACCGGCCTCGTCAAGTTCAGTACGGATTGCGCGCACGCGGCCGTCCATCATGTCCGACGGGGCGACGACGTCCGCACCGGCCCGCGCATGTACGACGGCCATCTTCGCCAGCACATCCACCGTCGCGTCATTCAGAACCTCGCCCTCGCTGCTGACCAACCCATCGTGTCCAAGGCTGGAGTACGGATCGAGGGCCACGTCCGTGATCACGCACGATGTCGCAATGGCCTCCTTGATGGCCGACGTTGCCCGACACAGAAGATTCTCCGGGTTCAGTGCCTCGGCACCATCCGGCGTTTTCAAGTCAGCCGTCACGGCTGGAAACAGCGCGAACGCGCAGACGCCGAGGTCGACACCGCGTTTGCATTCATCAATCGCCAGATCGATCGACCACCGCGAGCAGCCGGGCATCGCATCGATCGGTTCGCGGCATCCGCGACCCTCGATGACGAATATCGGCAGGACGAGCTGACCGGGCGTCACGACCGTTTCGCGAACGAGACGGCGAATCGTTTCGTTGCGGCGCAGGCGCCTCGGTCGACGGATCGGCCGTGTCAATACGGAAGTTTGAAACATGGCTTTTGCCGATTCACGCATCCGTGCCCAAGGTGGCCGCCGGCCGCAACGCGGCGGGTTCACTGTGCCGCGTGGTTTGCGTTGGACGGTGCCGCGAGCGTTGACCACTCTGGACAATATTCTCGACGTGCGCCGCGATCGCCTCACGGGCCGCGGTCGCGGCCGAATGAAACTCGTGATTCGCGATGATCCTCTCCGCAAAGCGATCCACGTGGGCCTCGATTTGACGCGAATCAATCAGGCGCACGCCGTCGATGCCCTTGATTCGGTCGGTCGAACCGAACGTGTTGAAATCGACGATGGTCAGCGGCCCGGACACGTCACGGCGAAGATCCGCAAGCTGCCGCGCTCGAACGATCGGCTCGGCCTGGTCGACACCGAAAAACACCACGTCGGCCCCGGCGATGGCATCGATCGTTGCTCGCTCGGCGTATTGCCGGACGAGGACACGGCGGCCGCGACCGCTCGCCTGACGGAGCATCTTGACCATGCGGTGCCTGCCACCGCCGCGGTATACGACCGTCAACTGTTCCTGCGGCACACCGAAACGATCGACCAGCGTCCGGAGGATCGACCACGACGTGGTCGAGGCGCCGATGACGACGCACTTGCATTCTGACCACGGCGGCCGAACCGTGGCGGCCAGCTCGTTCAACGCCGCGTGGCAGTACCCGGTGCCGAACCTGCCCCACGGCGTACGCGTCCGTACCTGCCCGACGATCTGACGAATCTCGGCGAGCAACTGCTCGACCATCGCAGCGGCCACGCCGGCGTGCCGGGCCAGGCGGTACGCCGCGCCCAACTGCTCGATCACGTCGGTATCGCCGGGCAGGGAACTATTCAGTCCGGCGGCGGTTTGCAGCAGATGTCGCCAGGCATCGATGCCGTGCAGGACGTTGGCGTCCGGAACGTCAACGGCATCCGAGAACATGCATCGTGCGACGTCCTCGACGCAGTGGTTCGACGCGACAGGGCCGTCATCCGAATGCCGCAAACCGTAGAACTCGAAACGATTGCAGGTATTCCAGAGCCAAGATTCTGCGTAATGTCCCTCGGAGTGGACGGCCCGAAGCAGTTCGAGCGCGCCGGATTGCGGACGTTTGATCCGCCGAAACTGGTGGCGAGACAGATGCCCAATCCCCGGTTCGTCCGCGGAGGTGATTCTCCCGGCAGCGCAGACGCCCACCATGATCAGCTTCTCTATCGCACCTTTCAGGTCGAACGTCTCGTCGATCCCGCGAAGCAAAGGAACGGCGCACTGATCGCTGAACGGATGTGACCCGCGGCGGGCAATCACGCTCACGGCTTTCACGAAGGGCTCGAAGGTGTTCAGGCTCGGGCACTGTAGAAGCCGGCCACCTTCGTGCTCTAACTGCCGGGCACCGGCGCTGTCGATCTGCTCCAGCGTCTCGACGCAGTCGGCCGTGAAGCCGAGCGGGCAGACGAGAACTGTCTTCTCGCCGCGAGCGGCAAGCTCAGCCAGCGTTTGCGATGTCGTGGGGGTCAACCACGCCGGCAGTCTCAACTCGCTGTGAAACGAGAGCCGGGTGCGGTCAGACGGCCAGCCGAGCCGCGCGTTGACCAGCTCAGCCGAACGCCGGACCTGCGTTTCATAGGGATCACCGCCGTTAACGTGCGCCAGCGGTGTCGAACGCGTTGCATAAAGCAGAACAGTGTCGTCCGGCGTGAGTTCGTGCTGCGCGATCTGGCCACCGATCAGCAGCGCCTGGGCCTCGATGTAACCGGCGTCGTCGTGCCAGTTGCTGCAGACTTCGATGTTCAGGCCCAGACCGGATCGGGATACGCCCTGATACAGTCGATCGAGCGTCGTTCCCGTGATCGACGCGGCGAAGTGCGGCATCATCGGAATCACGACGAGATCCGTGACGCCGGCGGCAACGATCTGCCGCAACGCATCTGCGATCTTTGGTTCTCCATACCGTACGGCGCCTATCACGAACCAGTCGTCGCCAAGTTGTTTGCGGAT
>CAUZBA010000032.1:0-15228 GCA_963577635.1 Phycisphaerae bacterium | reverse complement strand
GGCGCGCGACACGCTGAAGCATCAGCTCCTCGCCGAATGGTAAATGCGCCTTGGAGCGACCCATCCGCGTGCTGTGACCACCGGTGAGGATGAGTCCGCCTGTCTTTAGGATTGGTCCAATTGAGTTTGTCACTGCTTCACGACGTGTGATTCGTTCGAATTGGACAAGGAATTCCGTGACTCGGTAAGAGGAAAAGGCATTCCGTCGCTCGCTCATCACTCGCGACGGCGCTCCGTCGCTCCGTCGCTTTCCCAATCACTCACGTGCTTCGCGACGTCTTCAGAAAAATGCTTCACCACGGACAGCACCGGACCCAACGCCACCTGGCCCAGACCGCAGATGCTTGTCTGGTGCATCGTGTCGGACAGTTCCTCGAGCAGTTCAAGCTGGGCTCGCTTGCCGCCGTGGGCGAGCGTGTCCTCCAGCATGCGGTGGGCCTTCTCGCTTCCGACACGGCACGGGACGCACTTGCCGCACGATTCGTTGCGAAAGAAGCGCAGCACGTTGGCACCGAGCTCGAGCATGTCGCGCCCTTCGGCGACGACGAACAGCGCCCCGGATCCGAGCATGCTGCCGGCTTTGGCGAGGTGCTCGAAGTCCATCGGCGTTGCGGCCATGTCGGCGGGGAGGAAGTTGCTACTCGCCCCGCCCGGGGCGAAGGCCTTCAGGGGCTTGCCGTCTTTGACGCCGCCGGCCATCTCGATGAGCTGTTGCACGGTTGTGCCCATCGGAATCAGGTAGACGTCGGCACGCTCGACGTCGCCGCTGACGCTGATGAACTTCAGGCCACGGCAACCCTCGACTCCGGCCGACTGCCACCAGGAGGCACCGCGGTGAAGGATCGCGGTCGCCGCCGCAAACGTTTCGACGTTGTTGATCAGCGTGGGCTTGCCGTGCAGACCGGCCTGTCCCGGAAAGGGCGGCTTGTTGCGCGGCTCGCCGCGGCGATCCTCCATGCACTCCAGCAGCGCCGTTTCCTCGCCGAGGATATAGCCGCCCGGCGACGTGAAGATCTCGACGTCGAATGAATCGTCGAGGTGTCCAACCTTTTGTGCCGACTCGATCTCGGCCGCCAGGCGTTCGCGTTCGGCCTCGTACTCGTGGCGTATGAAGACATAGCCCTTCGCCGCGCCGATTGATCGGGCCGCGATCATCATGCCTTCCAGGATCAGGTGCGGCAGGTCGTTAATGATCACGCGATCCTTGAACGTTCCCGGCTCCGATTCGTCGGCGTTGCAGATCACGTACTTCGTGCGCTCTTCCTGCTGCGCGACGAGCTGCCACTTGCGCCCCGTTGGGAACGCAGCGCCGCCACAGCCGGCGAGGCCGCTTGCATTCAGTGTCGCGATCACGTCCAGTGCTTCGCCACCGCGCAGCCGCCGGATCACGCCATAGCGATCCGCCTCCGATTCATAGGGATCCAGCGCCCAGCGCCGCGTGCCGACCGCAATGGCGTGCTCCGCCGCGGTTTCGGGTCGGTTGGCCACGGTGACAATGCGATCGACATCGCTTCCATCCAGTGGCACGTCGTTAATGGCGACGGCCGGCGCCGACTCACAGCGGCCGAGGCAGGACACCGTCCCGACTTCGGCGTCTTGCCCGGCCAGTAGTTGCTCCAGTGTCGAGCAGAGTCCGTCAGATCCCGCCAAGTGGCACGCCATATCGCGGCAGACGGCTACCCGCGATTCAGGAGGTGGGGACGTGCGAAAGTGCGGATAGAACGAGACAACCGCCTCGACCGCATACAGGGGAACGCGCCGCTCCAGGGCCAGATCGCGTAGGTCCTTTTCGGTCAGATAACCGCGTTGCGACTGCAGATTGTTCAGCGCTGCAATCAGTGACATCTGCACCCCTGACGTTCTGCGTTTGATCGAGTCATACGGTCTGTAGGGCCTGCGTCCTTCATCTATCGCGCCTAGGTTGCCCATCTTATAGCACGCGGGTCCCTTGAATCGTAAATCCAAAGTGGTTCGGCGCAACAACGTTGTTAGCTGATCGGTTCTTCGGGGAACATTCAGGAGCGGTGGAAACTCATTGTTCAGTCGCATCAAAGATAGGTTGGCATGTGCCTGTCGGAGGCTCAGCGGTCCGGCGCATGTCGCGCCCACAGCCGCCGCTGGGCAATCGATGGATGTGGATGCCTCCGCGCCGCCTGCTTTCGAGAATCTGGAACCACGCCTGCTGATGTCGGGCAGCGCCCCGCTGATCGGCATGAATCTCTCGTCGGTCTCCTACTGGGACGAGCAGTGGGTGTTCGTCGACGTGATGCGTAACTCCATGCCGTGGCTGTCCCAGGACGCCCAACTCGGCGGGCCCTGGAACAGCGGGATGCCGATTCAGACCGACGCGGCCGGATGGCCGATTCTGCAACCGAATCAGGCCGCCGCGACTCTCATGATGCGCAACGGGGGCGACTATCCCGGTGGGCAGTATGTCGTCAACTACGAGGGAACCGGAACACTCATCTTTTCACTTGACGCGACGGTCGTCAGCCAGACCGGCAACAGGATGGTTCTCGATGTCACCCCCAGCGCCATGGGGATCTTCATGAGGATCGAGACGTCCGATCCGAATGACCATATCCGCAACATCAGCGTCACCATGCCGGGCTTCGAAAATTCCGCGTCGCCGTTTCACCCATTGTTCACGCAGCGCCTGGAGCCGTTTGGGATGCTTCGGTTCATGGATTTC
Source organism: Phycisphaerae bacterium (assembly GCA_963577635.1). GTDB lineage: Bacteria > Planctomycetota > Phycisphaerae > Phycisphaerales > Phycisphaeraceae > CAUZBA01. The sequence continues at coordinate 12,536 of CAUZBA010000032.1, read as the reverse complement.
GGCGCGACTAACAACAGCACACTGTCGAGCTGGAGCGACCGAACGCTGCCGAACAGCTACACGCAGGGGGGCGTCAACGGCGTCTCGGTCGAGGTCATGGTCGATCTGGCCAACGAACTGGGGGGCGATCCCTGGTTTAACATTCCGGCCGAGGCTGACGACAACTTCGTGCAGAACTTCGCGACGGTGGTTCGCGATCAGCTCGACCCGAACCTGAACCCCCACATCGAATACTCGAACGAGGTCTGGAACGGCCAGTTCGCACAGTCAGGTTACGCGAACACGCAGGGCATGGCCCTGGGGTTGTCAACGACCAACTGGCTTGCCGGCCTGCGCTACTACTCCCAGCGATCCGTCGAGATCTTCAACATCTGGGAAAACGTCTTCGGCGGAACTGACCGTCTGGTGCGGGTCATGGGTACGCAGGGGGCCAACCTGGGTGTCTCGTCGATCGTCATGGACTGGCAGGACGCCTACCAGCACGTGGACGCCCTTGCGGCGGCGCCCTACTTTTCCGGCATGTTCGGCGCTCCGAGCAGGACCGCCGAGGTGATCCAGATGTCGGTCGACGACATTCTCGACGAGATCGAGTTGTCGCTGGACCAGAACATCGCCGACCAGACTCAACTGGTCGGCATGGCCACGGGCTGGGGGGTGGACCTGGTCGCCTACGAAGGCGGTCAGCACATGGTGGGTTACTACGGTTCACAGGACAACGCCGCGCTGACACAGAAGCTCATTGACACGAACCGCCACCCGCGCATGGAGCAGCTCTACCACAAGTACCTGAGCAACTGGGCCAATGACGGCGGCGGGACGTTCATGGCATTCAACAACGTTTACGCGCCGTCGAAATGGGGATCCTGGGGCGCGCTGGAATATCAGGACCAGCCGATCGACGACGCGCCGAAGTACAAGGGCCTGCTGGCTGCGGCGTCGGGTGACCTGTTCGTGACCGGCGTCACGGACGTGCCGACGGCCGCTGCGAGTGCCCAGACGCTCACCGCTTCGGGGCAGAGCACCTACAGCTTTCAGGTGACGTACAGCGACAATGTGGCCATCGACGTGTACGAGCTGGACTCGGGCGACATTCGTGTCCTGGGGCCCAACGGTTTCGATCAACTGGCGGTGTTCGACAGCGTGGACGTCAACAGTTTCGGGCAGACGCGCACGGCCACCTACCACGTCACGTCACCCTCGGGGACAAGCTGGACCGACCTTGACAACGGCAGTTACAGCGTGGTCGTGGAGTCGGGGCAGGTCGCGGACACGCTCGGCACGGCCGTAGACGGCGGCACGATCGGGTCGTTCGCCGTAAGCGTGCCGGCCCCGGGGCAGGGGCCGACCGCGAACATCGTGCCGATCGCGCCCAACCCGCGAAGCAGCAGCGTGAACGATGTCACGGTGGACTTCACCGCCGATGTGCTCAACGTGGACAAGAGCGACTTCGCCCTGACGCGTGACGGCAATGCCGTCAACCTGAGCGGCCTGACGGTAACGCCGGTGACCGGGTCGCAATTCACGCTTGATCTTTCGTCGGTGACCGGGCTGTCGGGGACGTATGTACTGACCTTGAGCCCGTCGGACATCACGGATGCTCTTGGCAGCCCGCTGCTGTCCGGCGATGCCGACTCCTGGGTGACGAACACTGCGGGGCCGACCATCTCGTCGCTGGCGCTACTGGATCAGGGACCCGGTCCAGCCGCGCAGGGCGGGCAGATGGTCCTCACGGCTCACGATGTGGATAGCGCCAGCAGCGTGGTGACCACGCTCAGTTTCTACGCGGATGTCGACGGCGACGGCGTTGGCCAGGCCGGGGAACTGCTGGGCCAGGACACCGATGGCTCCGACGGCTGGAGCTGGTCCGGCATCGGTCAGGACGGCTCCGGCTACCTGGCGCAGGCAACGGATGGCAACGGCGCCGTCAGCGCGTACTCCACAGTCATGGCAATGGACGTTGTCATCGGTGACGGCGCGTACAAGTCACTGGAGTACCTTGACGCAGATGGCACGCTGGTCAAGGTGGCGTTCACGGGCGGGACCGCCACGGTCACCCTCGCGGGCGGGCAGAACCTCACATCGCGGCAGGCGAAGCAGGGCCTCACCGTGTCAGGACAGAACCTGTCCATTGAGCAGGTCGAAACCGATGCCTCGTCGCAAAACAGCGGCCTGACATTCAAGACCAAGAACGGCGACGGTCTGGCCGACGTGGAACTGATCAGCGGCGCGACCGCCGTGGGCAAGCTTGCCGCCAAGACGATCAACCTGACCGGCGCCGGAATCATCATGACCGGTTCGGGCACCTTCGGATCGATCCAGATCAATGACCTAGTCAACGGCGCCGACGTGATCATGCCCGGCAGTGCCTTTGTTGATGGCACATCGATCCACGTCCGCCGCATCGGCAACGGCACTTCGGTAGACGTGGGATCGGCGGTCAAGGCCATGAAGTTCCAGCGTTGGCTCAGCGGGCAGTTCAGTGCGACCTGGGCCGGATCGATTACCGCTACCGGCGATCGTGCCGCGGGGATCAGCGGAGATTTCGGAGCCGACGTCATCTTGACCGATGCGGGTGACCGGAATATTTCACTCGGAAAAGTGAGTGTTGACGGCAACCTCGTCGGCGGCACGTGGACGGTCCAGGGCGATATCAAGTCGTGGAAGGTCAACGAGAATGCGACGGCGGACATCACGGCCAACTGCATCCACGGGGCCGCGGTCGGCGGCGACGCCATCAATCTAGATTTGACCCTGACACACGTCGTGAACCCGCTGGATGCCCGGCAGAGGGCGTTGGGAAAATTCAAGGTCAAGGGCTGGTTCGACAACTCTCAGATCCGCTCCAGCGGAAACGTCGGCGCGATCAGCGTGGGGGCGTCGCGCGACAGCGTCATCCACGCGGGTGTGGCCGCCGGACTGGCCGGCACGCCCGCATCGGCGGCCGACTTCGACTCCCTGGCCACGATCAAGAGCTTCAAGGTCAAGGGAATGGACGGCGAGCCCAGCTCGGTGACCAGCACGGAGCTGGCGGCATGGTCTATCGGCCAGATATCGCTCAAGGACGTCACGGTGAACGATCCCGCGCAGGCGTCGGCGGTCGTCGCCAACCAACTGAACTCCTACGCGCGAGAGGACGGGACCACTCGCTACCGCTGGAAGTCGAAACAGGGCGTCGAGGTGTTCCAGCAGGTCTCCTCGGGAATGGTGACGCTGGTGGCGTAACCGATACAATCCCGCGGGCGTGAACACTTCCACTTCCGACCAGGCATCCGGTCCATCGCCACGCGCGGTGCGGCGATCACGTCGTCCAGAGCGTCCTGTCCAGAAGGTGAGGCGGGAAATCGTCGCCGCGCTGGCCCGGGGCGGAATCGGCGCCGTGGGATGCATTCCCTACGCCGTTGCCGGGCCGCTCGGTGCGTTCTTTGGCGGCCTGGGTTACTACGTCAACCGACGAGAGTCAGGCCGGGCAGTGACCCACCTGGCCATGGCCTTTCCCGAGAAATCTCAAGGATGGCACCGGCGTACGGCGCGCAGGATGTTTCGCCACATTGGCCGTACGGCCGCCGAGTATGTCCGCGCGAGCCGGTGGGAACCGGAGCCTCGCTTCAGACGCTTGCTCCTCAACGGGAAGGAGTTTGTCGCCACTGTGGGCGCCGACACCGCCGCCGGCCGTGGCGTGGTGACGGTCTCGGGTCACTTCGGAAGTTGGGAGATGCTCGGCCTCCTGTCAACCGCGGTCAGTCCTGTCACTGTTGTGGCGCGTCGTCTGAACGATCCGCGCCTTGATGCCCTGAGCGACGAACTTCGGGGCCGGGCCCAGGTGAAGGTGGTCTACCAGGACGAATCGCCGCGCCGGCTCCTGAGGGCCCTGCGAAACAACGAGATGCTCGGCATCCTCGCCGACCAGGACTTGCGCCGCTTGCCGGGCATCTTCGTCCCCTTCTTCGAGATCGATGCCTATACAACCACGGCGCCGGTCGAGATTGCCCAGGCAGGCAGGGCGACGATGCGCGTCTACCTGCTGGTGCGCGACCCGGACGGCTACCGGGTGCTCATGAGCGATCCAATCCCGGTGCCCGACCGATCCGAGGGTGCCGAAGGCGTTCGCCGTGCCACGATTGCCTGGACGCAGTTTCTCGAAGCCCAGATTCGCCTGCGCCCCTGGCAGTGGATGTGGATGCACAGAAGATGGCGGACGAGGCCGCAGCCCGTCAACCATGCGGAACAATCAAGAATCGAGAGCGCGCCGTGAGGGGTTCAATCCGTTCCGGTGGACTCTTGCAGGCCGCGGCGCTGCAGGTCCGTGAAGACCTCCGCGACGCCGCGCGTCAGATCATCCGCGGCATCCGGATCGTTCATGCAGCGGATGCCGTACCTTGTCTGCCGTCGCTCAGCGGTTTGGCGCTTCGGACGGTGCCGCGGCCGGTGAACCGGCGATCTGCATAATTCAGCGTGATCGAGATGACCTGGTTCTGCGGATAGGTGTCGACAGCCGCAAGCGAAAAGCCCATTCCACTGATGTTCGGTGACCTGATGGCGTTTCCCGCCATCCAGTTCGACGCGCAGGTTCATCCAGCGCGTCGCGATTCGAATGTGCTCTCGCGTTTAGGCTCTGATCGGTTCGCCCTGCGTTCGAAAAGTGACCAGCAGTCTGCTTCGGCCCATGGCCATCTCGACGACCGTCGGCTGTTGGACGAATCGTCCCTGCAGGTCGTAGTGGACAAGAATGTCGTCGCTCGGAGATCGCGACAGCGTGGTGTCTCTCAACTGTGCCGTCAGGTTGCCGTCTATGAGCAGTGCCGCGTGAATGACCTGCTCAGGCTCTGCGGGATTCGACAGGAAGAAGTTCGTGCCGACGGTAAGCATGCCATTGCCTTTCGGATAGCACGGGACACCAGTGGGATCGGCTATTCGGTGCGATCATGGAGAGGTCCTGCGGGAACGCGGCGATACACGGGACATTTCGTCCGTACAGGTAGATGTCGCGAAGTCGCCTCCGCACCGGGATCAGCCATGCAGACACTCAAGGCTCTACGGCTGAAATGAGGACACTCCATCGATCCGCGGTTGAATCGGGTCGTCGTGTGCGAAAGTTGTTAACGTAGATCGTGACGGGACTTGAGGTTTGCGAATCCCGGCCTGACCGTTCATGGTCTTCAGCAGCTACATCTTCATCTTCTGGTTTCTGCCTTTGTTCCTGGTGTGCTATGCACTCACGCCGGCGCGATACCGGGCGACGTGCCTTACGGCGGCGAGCTACCTCTTCTACGGCTGGTGGCGGCCGGAATACTGTCTGCTGCTCGCCGCGGTGACGTTGATCACCTATTACGCGGGCAAAAGAATTGCGAAGGCGAGTAGCGCCAAGAGAAAGTCGGCGTGGTTGGTCGTCTCGCTTGTGTTCACGCTGGGCATGCTCGGGTTGTTCAAGTACGCGAGCATGCTGAGCCTCTGGGCGGACAATATCCTCGGCCTGTTTATCTCACCGGCGGCTGGATCGGAGCACGTGGTTCCGATTCTCGACATCGTCTTGCCCATCGGGATCTCCTTCTTTACGTTCCAGGCCGTCAGCTACGTGGTGGATCTCTACCGCGGTGATGCGGAAGAAGCGATCGGTCTGATCAGCTATGCCAGTTACATCAGCATGTTCCCGCAGCTGATCGCCGGTCCAATCGTTCGATATCAATGGATCGCCGATGAACTACGCGTGAGGACCCACACGCCCGAGAAGTGCTTCCTGGGGGCGCAGTTTCTCATCCTCGGTCTGGCGAAGAAGGTGCTTCTTTCCGACTGTTTCGCCCTGGCGGTTCCCGCGGCATTCGGCGTTGAGCAGCCCGGCTTTCTCGCGGCATGGGTCGGGGTCATGGCGTACACGCTGCAGATCTACTTCGATTTTTCCGGCTACAGCGACATGGCCGTCGGGTTGGGGCTGCTGATCGGCTTCAACTTCCCGCAGAATTTCGATTCGCCCTACAAGTCCGCCTCCATCACTGAGTTCTGGAGAAGGTGGCACATGTCTCTGTCCAGCTGGCTGCGAGGCTATCTCTACATACCGCTCGGCGGCAATCGACTCGGCCGCGTCCGGACCTACGTGAATCTCATGCTGGTGATGTTGCTGGGTGGCCTGTGGCACGGTGCCAGCATCATGTTCGTTCTGTGGGGATTGTGGCACGGGATCCTGCTGGCGACGGAGCGTGCCCTTGGCGATCGACATCCCATCGGCAGACTTCCACGGCCCGTCGCCGTCTTGGTCACGACTCTGATGGTTATTTTCGGCTGGCTGCTGTTCCGGGCCGAAGATCTGGGCCAGGCCGCCGCGATCTTTCGAGCCATGTGGCTGCCCGGGTACGGATCACCGATCAATCAAGGCCTGGAGCGGGTGCACTCGATCATCCTGATCATGATTCCAGTGTGTATGTTCATCTGCTGGTTCTCGCCCAATAGCTGGCAGCGCACGTCTCGGTTGACCATCGGCCAGGCGCTGGCGTACGGCATCCTGTTGTGCCTGGCGATCGCCGCCGTGCTGGCCACGAAGGCGAGTCCGTTTCTTTACTTCCAGTTCTGAAGATCCCGCCGAGGTTGACCACATGCCGCGTCAAACCCCTTCGGACATGGCTCCAGTGAACACCGCGAATGGTCATCGGGCCGTGGTGCTCCTGGGGCTGATCGCGGCTCCCTGGCTGATCGCGGTTGGCTTCGATCTTGTGACCCTGGTGATCACAGAGCCACCGGCTTACCTGACGCTGCCGTGGCAGATCCGAACGGGACCGTTCGACGAGCAGCTGGATCAGACCGACCCGAAGGGGTGGGGCGATCTGATTCGAATGGCGGGTCTACCCCGTTACGCCAGAATCTTCGAGAATGGCGAGTCGCGTGTCGTCCACCGGGTTACGGACGGGGCCGGTTATCTGAATGCGCCGACGGGGCACGCGACGAGCATCAAGCGCGACATCACCTTGATCGGTGCGAGCTTCATGGTGGCCGGATCATCGCCCGGGCAATTGTTCAGCCAACAGTTGGCGAATGCCACGGACTTGAGCGTCTACAACGCCGCGTGGCCCGGGGTCGGCCCTTCGTATGCCGCGGAGCGGCTGGTCGGCCAGCCGAATTTCGGTCGTGACCGCGAGCGCATTGTCGTATGGGGCCTGGCCCAGCGATCTCTGGAGGCCTTTCTCTTTCAGCAACTTGATGCGATGCTCGATTCGGATGGCCGACCCGTTCCAGCGCCGTCGCGGCCAGGCCTGCTCGCCCAGCTCGGAACTGTTCTGACATGGACCCAAACGCTCGAGTACTACTTGCAGCACACCCACAAGGCCGATTGGCTGATCGGCTGGTGTGCAGACTTCCTGCCGCCGCCGGCATTGGATCTCGGCTTCGACTCGCTGGTAAAGCTTGGGTACGCGGGCGATCCTTTCGATCGGCACATGCTCTTCCTCGGGGTGACGATCGGATCCGCGAGAATGACTTTCACCGATCGGGCCGGGCCGGGAATATGCAGCGTGATCGAAAAGTTTCGGAAGTTTTGCGCGCACCGGGGCGTCCGCCTCGTGGTCGCCCTGGTGCCAGACAAGTACGAGGTCTTCCGACGCGAAGTTACGATACTCAATGCGCCAACTGTCTCACCAGGATCGAAAGACCGGATCAGTGCCAACGAGCCCGTCACCACCGTCTTCGCACGGGAATTGTCCGGCCGGGGGGTGGAAGCACTGGATCTCTACGGGCCGATGACAGCGGCGCAACACGCGAACGCTGGCGCGACACTTCTGTACCGCGCCGAGGACACACACTGGTCGGACGCCGGGATCGATGTTGCGGCGCGGCACGTGGCGGCCTATCTGGGCGGCAGACATTGACGATGGCCCCGCGCGATGTCCGCGTCGGGCCTGGCCACTTCAGTTCATCTGCCCGTGCTTCAGGAAGAACTCGATCTTGGGGTAGTACACCTTGTCGGTCTGGGTGTACTTGCCCCCATAGCTCTCGCTGAGGAACGCGAGATCGGCCGCCCTGGCCACCTTGAGGAATCGCTCGCCGGCGGTGCGCAGCTCCGGTGAAATAGGCTGCGACATGTCGATGATCGAGATTTCCCGCCAGATCCCCGCGTTGTAGTTTTTCTTGAAGACCCTGATCGCAATCGTGTGCTCGCCCGGCGACAGACCGTTCGGCAGCGGTCTGAAGAACCCGTGGCACCACATGACGCTCGCTCCGAGCTTCTGCTCGGCGACTTTCTCGCCGTCGATGAAAATATCGGCGTCGCCGTCGATCGACCCGAACCAGAGCGCCAGGGGCGCGCCGTTCGTGTCCGGCAGGTTGAAGGTCGTGGCGTACCAGGCGGCGCCGCGACGTTCTTCGCCCTGCATCGTCCAGTGCTTGTCGATGCGCATCGTGGTCCAATCGTCAAAGGATGTCGTCTGATACCACTTGTCGGTCAGGCCGGCGTCGTCCGGGTCTATCTTGAACGACCACTCGACGGGGAAGAAGTGGATCTTGCCGGTCTCGCCGAATGCCCTGTCCAGTTGGAGTTTCCAGATCGGCAGGCGGCACGTGGCGACGCGCTGCTTGATCGTCGCCGTTTCGGCCTTCGCCTCGGCTTCGGCCAGGATCTCGTCGGCGGTGGCGATGAATCGGTCGTCGTAGCGAATCGTGGGGTTCGCCATCGTGGGTTTCGGCGTTTCGAGCTGGCCGTACTCGTCGTGGTGAAAGTCGATGTAGCGCAACACGTCCTTGGCGCCCTTGCCATAATAGAGCGTGCAGAACTCCTTGATCGTCTCCTGGCTGTCGATGTGCGGACGCCACATCGCGCGACCCATCAGGTAAAATCTCAGATCCTGCATTTCCGTGCCCCGGCTCTGCACGGCCTGGCAGAAGTAACCCCTGACGCCACCCTCTTCGTTCATGATTCGGATGTTCCTGGCAATGTACCTCAGGTTGGGACGCGGATCGAGATAGCTGGTCGACCCGTAGGTGCCGAGCTTGACCCAGTTGTAGAAGTAGCCGTCTCCGAGCATCTTTTTCTGTTCTCGGAACGTCTGCAGCTGCTTTCGGTTCCTTTCGTGCGAAGAATCATCCAGGGCGAATCGCCAGTCAGGATCGGCGACCAGCTGGATGAGGACGTTCGGCGCTGCCTTCGTCTTCTTGGGCAACTGCGTGCCGTAGACCATCGTCTCCACGGAGACGTTGCCGTATTCCTCCTGGAGCGTCCTGGCGATGGCGTTGACGAAGCGCATCTTCGTGCCGCCTTCAACGACGCCCTCTTCCTTGTTCATCGCTACGCACGGGGCGCACTTGCAGAACCAGGGGCTGTCGTTCACCGTCACCGAGATGACGTGTTTGATCTGCGGCGTGGATTTCACCCCGGATCCCAGCCACGCCCGGGCCGTGTCGGTGGCGATCTTCAGAACGTCGGGGTTGGTCATGCACAACTGGGTGATGAGGCCGTCGTACTCGCGAAGGCGCTTGCCCTTGATCTCGGAGTAGTACTCGGGGTGCTCGTCGAAATACTTTTCCGAGGGAACGAGCATATCGAACGTGTGGGTGGGGCGGCCGACCCACTTCACGCCGCCCAGTTCGTCGCCGAGGTGGCCGAAGGAGATACCGTTCAGCCGATTCTCGATCACGACTCCGTTGCCTCCCTCCCAGATCGTGCGGCGTTCAATCGCCGGCCCATACGTCCTCGATTTCATGGCGACCGTGAGCGTCGGATTCTCGGGCACGTGCGTCGCCTCGGGCGTGAGGAACCTGACGCCCAGTTCCACGTCGAGAAAGTCGTACACCCCGTAGAGCGTTGCCCTGGGGATGTTGCCCATGATGTAGAGCTTTACATCATCTCGCAGCAGCGTGAACCCTTCCCAGTTGTCCGTGCGCAACTCTTCGGGAACGTCGCTTCTGCTCTTGCGCCGGGTGTCGCCGACCACGATCTCGAACTGCGATTCGGGCGCCGCGTCGCCCGTGATCGGGAATTGAGCACCCGTGATCTGATTCAGATACTTCGCCAGTTCCTTCGCCGCCTGGGCCTCTCCTTGCGGGGCGTCTTCGGCGATGACGATCTTGTACTGCGTCTGCCCGTTCTCGGACAGGACAAGCGGGCGTTTCAAGTCCGCGAACGCGGGCATCGTGAATGCCCCAGCGAGTAGAATGCAGATGACGGCTGCGCTGATGGTCCTGAGATGCATGCTTATCGCCTTTCGGTGCGTTGGCCTCGATTCCTGGGGTCGATCAGGTGGGGTATTCAGGGGGTGAATGCTCGTGGGCGGCATGGTAGTTTCGTGACGCATGGGTGTCGAATGGGGGAAGCCTGCGAGCGATGAATCGAGAGCAGTTCTGCTACGATGCCGGATTCATCACACCGCAGTGTCGCACACCCCGAGGATCGCTTGAAATGGTTCGTGTCAATGGAATTGATTACAGGAAGCCGAGCCGGCCGACCGTGATCGTCTGCATGGACGGCGTGGCTCCGGAGTACCTGGAGGAGGCCGGGCGTGCGGGAATGGCGCCGGCCTTCGAGAAGTTCAAGAAAGAGGGATTCTACTCGGTCGCCGACTGCGTCATTCCGAGTTTCACAAATCCAAACAACACATCGATCGTCACCGGTGTGCTGCCCCGGGTGCACGGGATTGCCACCAGCGGCCAGTCGTTCAACAGGAAGACGGGTCAGTACGAGTTGATCTGCCGCCCCGAGGACGTGGCCTGCGACACGATATTGAAGGCGTTTCACGAGAACGGCTTGAAAGTTGCAGCGATTGCCTCCAAGGACAAGCTTCGATCATTCCTGTCCAAGGGCTGGCAGGGTATCAACATCTCTGCGGAGGTCGCGCACAAATTCGAAGGCGACGGTACGCAAGTCGATGAAGTGATCGAAAGGGCGGTCGAGGAAACGAGCAACGGAACGCTGCTGGAAAAGGTCGAGGATCCCGACTGGATGTATTCTCAAAAGTCTGCCCATTTTGCATTGGATCTGGCCGTGGCGGTGCTCCAGGGGAAGGGTCCGTACGTCCCGCAACTGATGTATGTCAGCCTGACGGACTACATTCCTCACCGATACGAGGCGGGAACCGAGATTGCGAACCAGTTCATTCAAGGTATTGACCAGAGATTGGGCGAGATGGATCGGATGGGGTGCGCCCTCGGCGTGACGTCGGACCATGGGATGAGCAGCAAATTCAATCCTGACGGCTCGCCGGATGCCATATGGTTGAAGGACGTGCTGGAATCACACGGCATCGAGGATTGTCACATCGTGCTGCCGTGCGCCGACAAGTACCAGGGCCACCACGGTTCGCTGGGGTCGGCGGCGTGGATCTACTTTGATGATCAGGGCGATGCGGACAAAGCCCTTGAGGTTCTTGGGTCGGTGCAAGGGGTTGAAGAAGCCCTGTCCCGAAGCGATGTGGTCGAGAGGCACGGTGTTCCCGGCGAGATGATCGGCGACGTGTTTCTGCTGTCGCAGAAGAATAAGGTGTTCGGTACCACGGCAAGCGAACATCCGAATGCCCCGACCTACCTCAGATCTCATGGCGGGCTATACGAACAGAAGGTGCCGTTCGTCGTGAACCTGCCCGTAAGCAGCGGCGCCGGCCGAGGAAGCGAAGGCCCCTTGAGAAATTTCAATATCGTCGATTACGCCGTGAACAAGGTGTGACCGATTCGCACGGTCTTTTACGCGGGCGACCGCGGGTCAATCGGCAACGTGTCGGCGATTCCAAGCGCCTCTTCGAAAAGATGGGCGGCGCCCAGCATCGCGTGTTCGCCCCGAGGAGGGCCGACGACCTGCATGCCGATCGGCAGGCCACTCTCGGTGAAGCCGCAGGGGATCGACAAAACGGGAAGCGACGTGAGGGTGAGGGCATATCCGATGGTGTACCACTCGAAATAATTCTTGAAGCGGTGTCCCTCGACCTCGTCGATCTGGCTCCTGTCCACGTCAAAAGGCGGGACGATCGTGGTGGGACACAGCAGCAGATCGTAGGTTTCGAAGAACTGGGCGGCGCGGGCATACAGGGCGCCGCGTGCCCGTTCCGCGCGGGCCAATTCCCCGGCGGTCAGCTTGAGGCCCTGATCCATGTTCCAGACGACTTCCTTTCGCGTCGCTTCGCGGTTCTCTTGAATGATCGGAGCCAGGTCGCCGACGAACTGGTTGGCCCGCAGCACCTGGAAGATTTCATTCGCATCGCTCAGATCCGGGCAGGCCTCTTCCACCGTGGCCCCGAGGTCGCTGAAGCGAGCCGCCGCCGCGGCGCAGACGCGGGCGACTTCCTTCGCGACCGGAACGATGCCGCCGAGATCGGGGCTGTAGGCCACGCGTTTCGGCAATCGCGGATTCCAGATCGCGGACATGAAAGGCGTCTTGGGCGCTGCCATCGCGATCGGGTCGGACGGATGTTCGCCGGACATGGCATCCAGCATGAGCGCCGCGTCGCCGACGTTGCGGGCCATCGGCCCCTGAACCCAGAGCGTGTCGAAAGGCAGCCGTGTCGGGGCCCGGGCCACGCGCCCGGGCGAAGGGCGCAGGCCGACGATGCTGCAGAACGCTGCCGGGGTGCGGA
>CAUZBA010000031.1:0-15384 GCA_963577635.1 Phycisphaerae bacterium | reverse complement strand
GAGTCCTTCATTGATGATCATGAACGTCATCTGCGGCCCGGCCTGGCCGATCAGCACCGTGCCGAAGTCGATTTCGTCCGCGGGGTTCACGCTCGACACGATGTTCGCGCCGACGTCGTCCTGCACCGCGATCTCCGGCAACGTCAGAGCGTCGCCGTCCACGAGCAGGACGCCGTCGCCCAAGATCGGCAGCGCGATCATCTCGTCGCCGAAAAACGTCGGCACGGCGCCGCCGGGCGCGTCGAGGAAATTCAGCGTGTTCAGGTTGGCCGGATCGGTCACGTCGATGAAGCTGAAGGCGCCGTCCAGGTGACCAATCGTGGCGATCGTCCCGTTGGAATCGACCTGCCAGGGCGTTTCGCTCAGGGCAAGCGTTCCCGTTTCGACCGGTGCGTCAGGCACCGAGATGTCGAAGACAGTCAATCCCGAACCCACGCCGCCGCTGCCAACCTCGGCAACGTACAGGGAGTCACCCGATCGCGCGATGCCCCAGGGCGAGGACAGCGCCTGGCTGAAATTACCGGCATCAAACGTGATGTTTTCCGGATCGCTGATGTCGTACCCGACGATGCCGAAGTTGAAGAGGGTCCCGTACGCGACGTCGCCGTTGATGACCAGGCCGCGGAGGTCCAGGACGGGCCCCGCGAACAGCGGAGTTTCGTCGAGCTTATCGGGGATATTGTCGGGGTCGGAAATGTCAAAGCTGGCGATACCGCCCTCGCCGTCAGCGACGTAGGCGATCATGTTGACCGTGTCGACTTCGATATCGAACACCGTGTCCTGAAGCTTGGTCGCGTCTGACGCGTCGACTACGGCATGGTGAAGCTGCGTAATATTGGCCGGGTCGGTCACATCCAGCACCAGCATGCCGCGCTCGAAATTGGCGACGAAGGCCACCTTGCGCGCCGGCGCCGTGTAGTCGACCAGCTCGATATCTCGCACCTCGTCGGCGACGGCGAAGCCGCCCAGGAACGTCGGGTTGGCGGTGTCGCTGATGTCGAATATCTCGATCCCGCTGGTGCCGTTGGCCACGTACATGCGATCGCCGTCGATACGCTGGGCGAATGCTGCCCCATTCGGGTTTGTCGCGGCGCGGCCATGGATCGAAACGGGCGTATCGGGTGCCTCGGAGGTCACGTACACCGTGTACGCGGCGGGCAGCAGCGGCTGGTTGTCCTGCGTGGCGCTGAGCGTCACTCCGAAGATCCCTGAAAAGCCCGCGGGAACGTCGACGTCCACCTCGAGCGTCTGATCGTCGAAGGTGACCACGGGTCCGGCCGGCGCCGGCGTCTGCGAGACCGTCACGGTCTGGTTCTCCGCGGCGTTGCCGTGCGGATCGGTCGTAAAGCTCGTTGATTGTCCGGGAGCGAGAGTGATGGGCGGGTCATCGAACCCCAGGACGCCGACGTTGATCTGCTGCTGGGTCTGGTTGCCCTGGCCGTCGTCTAGCGTGACCGTCACCGTCGCTTCGCCAACAAAGCCGTTGACCGCCTTGAACGTGATCGTCGCGTCCTGCGTGTTGGCGACAATGTCGATCGACGCCAGCGTGGGCGTGTCGATCGGCCGATTGTTGCCGTCGCGCATCAGCATCTCGATGAAATCAATGACGGCCTGCCCGGAGATGACATGGCCGATGATCATGTGCAGTCCGTTCAAGTGTGTCATCGGGTCGTCGGTGATGAAGAACTGGCTGTCCTGCGTGTCGAATCCGGAGTTGGCCATCGCGACCACGTGCCCGCCGCTGAAGCTGAGGTGTTCCTGAAGGTGGAACTGGTCCGCCACCTGCCCGAGGTTGCTGCCGCCGGTGCCGTTGCCGTTCACGGCGTCGCCGGTCTGGATGATCAGGCCGCCGGCTACTCCGGCCAGTTCGGCCACGCGATGCACGTCCACATCGGTGTAGAAGAGATCGGCCCCGGGGATCGGGTCGCCGTTGACGTCGAAGTTCATCGTCGCCAGGGCTACGAACTGCGCCGCGGCGTCGCCACCGCGCGTCTGGAAGATCTCCATGACGATCGTACCGATCGGGGCGCCGAGGTGATCTTCGAAGTGCATCAGCGCCAGCGGATTGCTGTCAGAAACGACCGCCAGCAGATCGGTCTCGCTACTGGCGGCGGTGACCGTCACCGGATCGCCTTCGGCGTCGGCGGCGTCCACGCCGATCGTCACCGCGTTGTGGTGTGAAAGAACCTGGTCGACCAGCGCGATCTCGAATGTCGGTGCCGTGGTCAGCAGAATCCTGGGCTCCATCGGTTCGATGGTGCAGCCCGTCACCGCAGTAGAACCATGGGCGCGACGCGTCGGGGCGCGTCGTCGCCTGGAGACGATCGACTTCAAATCTTGCAATAGCGCCATTTCTTCCCCCCGCTCCTGTTCGGATTTAAGGGCGGCGTCGAGGAACAGACGTCCGATAAAGACGCGAGTTCACCACCCTGACCGGGTCCCACCAGAGTCTCCGCCCTCCGAACCCCACCGTCGATATTCAATGATACCACACGGAACGACTGCAGACCGTGACGCCGGGCGAATCGGGCCGTCACCTCCGAGCCCGCAATGGGACCGCCGTGCACCGCTCGCTTCGAACGCCTGCGTAATAGACTACGCGATCACCAAGCCGCAACGCAGCGCTGGGACATCTAATATATAGAGTCAGAGAAAGAGAAAATTACAGGTGTGAAGGGCGATGGTAACAACACAATCACGTTCGACAACAACACGGTCACCGGCGACGTTCAGGTCCAGAACGGCAACGGAAGCAATGTCGTGGACATCCTCAACTCAACGATCGGCGACGACGTCACCGTAGACAACGGCGATGGTAACAACACGAACACGATTGACAACAACAACGTCACCGGCGACGTCTAGGTGAAGAACGGTGACGGAAACAACATCGTGGACATCATGAATTCCACGATCGGCAACGACGTCACGGTAGATAATGGCGATGGGAATAACACGAACACGATCGACAACACCACAGTCGCCGACGACGCGCAGATCAAGAACGGTGACGGAAGCAACACGGTGGACGACCTCGACTCGTAGGTCGGTGACGACCTGAAGATCGATGGCGGCGACGGAGGCAACACGGTCACGGCCGACCCGGCCACAATCGGCGGCGACTTCCAGTTCAAGGGCGGCACCGGCAACGACCTGCTGTCCCTGACCGAGGCGTTGATCACCGGCAAGATGACGGTGACCGACAAGGGCGGGAACAACACGGTCGACCTTTGCGATACGACTGTCCAGCGCGACCTGAAGGTGACCACCAAGGATGGCAACGACACGATCGTGATCAAGAGTGGCTCTCAAGTGGACGGAAAGACGTCGCTGTCACCCGGCCATGGCAACAACACGATTACCGTCGACGACGCCGTGATCGGTGGCGCGTTCGTTTTCAAGGGCGGGAACAACGTGGACATCTTCAATCTCGAGCGCGACGGCAATGGTGCGGGGCCCAGGACGACCTTCATGAGCAAGACCTCATTCAAGATGGGCAAGGGAAATGACATCTTGCGCATCGGCAGGGCCGGCAGTGACGGCGAGTCCGCGACCTCTGACGACAAGGTGACTTTGGACGGCGGCAAAGACAACGACACGCTGCTCGCCGACCCGAAAACGCAGGCGGGCGGGCCGAACGACAACTTGTTCACTCAGACGCCGACGGTGAAGGATTTCGAGAACCTAATCTGATGATTGCAGAGAGCGAACATCGGAGGGGAATTGACAGGATCACAGGATCACAGGATCTACAAGATGGGAGTTGCATGGGGTGTCGGAAGATATCAGCCATCCATAGCGATGTTTCGCCGTTCACCTGACGGAGTTCATAAATCCCAACCTATTCTGATCCTGTAGATCCTGTAGATCCTGTAGATCCTGTAGATCCCGTAGATCCCGTGATCCTGTCGAATCCTCCCGCCTTCACGGTTGGACTATTGCGTCCGCACGCTCGTCACCGCCGAAGACCGTACCCACGCGTCGCGGTTGTTGGCCAGGCGGATCTGGTTCCACTGATCGCGGTGTTCGATCACCTCGGCCTCAGTGCCGGCGGGCAGCGGTTCGGCGAAGCGCGCCGGCGAGCCCGACGAATCCGCTGATCGGGCCACGACCTGGGGGGCAGTGACCACCACGTGCTCGACGGACGACGTCCACTGGCGCCACGACGCCAACACCATCAACGCCAACCAGACGATACCGAGAAGCACCGCGGTGTGGCGCGCCCAGTTACGCTTGAAGCGGATCGAGGTGGCCAGCAGCGAGCAGACCGCCGCGAAGCAGATCGTGGCGACCAGTTCGCGCCCGCTTTGCGATAATGCCTGGTGCCAGAAGAAGAAGGTGTCCAAGAGCGTATCGCGCCGCGGTCGGGGCACCCACTGCGGCAACTGCCCCCGCGCATGGTCGAGATTTCTCGTCGCCTGGCCGTGTCCCGGCTCGATCTCCAGAGCCCGGCGATACGCCAGGATCGCGTCACCCAGACGCTCGCCCTGCAAGGCGGCGTTGCCCAGGTTCGCGTAGAGGTCCGCATTGCGGACCGACCGGTCCTCGATCACCTGGTGAAACAGTCGCTGGGCGCGCCGGAATCGTTCCGCACGCAGATCGTGGCCGTCAGTGTCCAACGCAGCGTTGTACTCGCCCGCCGCTTCCTGAAGCATTTCGTGCGGCGTTGATGCGAGCGCCGGGGCGGAAAATGCGGTCAGGATGACCAGAAGCGACAAGTGCAGCGTGAGACGGGAAAGGCACGTAGGCACGAAGGCACGAAGGCACGAAGGGGGGAGTGTCGCGACTGCAGTCGCGACGGAACGTCTCGTCGCAATGCGATGAGTCACCGCAAATCGCATAAATCCAGACCAACGCGGACCAGCACATAAACCACAACCCTTCGTGCCTTCGTGCCTTCGTGCCTTCGTGCCTCCTCCCATCATTTCGCTTCCTTCGCTACTATCTGCGCCACGCTCGCCGCACGTTCGTGCAATGCGAGGTCGATCGTTTTCGTACTTTCCGCCTCGCGGGCATAGGTCATCAGGTCACACTCGGAAAGCAGGTGATCGATCTGGCCGCGCTGACTTGCGTCGGCGTGCGGCGCGATGTGCCGCAACGCCGCGGCGATCTGGCCGGCGGCCTCACGCTGCGGCAGCGTCGACGCCCTGGTGATCTGGCGGACCTGCGTATTGACCATCCGTCGGCGCTGCTTGTCCTGAGGGTCGACTTCGGCTGCTCGACGACGCCACCAGGCCGCCAGGACGAGCACCATGGAAGCGATGTAGATCGCAGCGTGTGTCGCGGTGCCGCCGAATCGATCGTGGTCATTGACGAGCAGCCGATGCGGATCGGTTGCGATGGCAAGATCCGCGCCGGTCAGGTCGAACGAGCCGTGTTCGACGGGCTCTACCTGTTTCGGCTCAACGGCCACCCCGCCGCTGCCGTCGTCCGACGTCGGTGATTCGCCGGCGCTGTTCTCCACGTCGGCCGCGCCTACCATCCGCGCCCGCTCAACCTGCATCGCAATCGGGTCGGACCGGGTCGTTTCGAACTTCCGCCGATCGGGGTCGAACCAGGAGTACGCGATGGGCGGAATCGTCGTGACCGAATCGCTCAAGACTCGCACCGGGACGACGAACTGCTTCGCCCTTCCGCCTTCGAGAATCGTGCCCGAAGGCTGCTCTTCGGGGATGCGAAACTTCTTAGGGTCGAGCCCTGATTCCTTTGCGCCCGCCGAAGTCAGCGACGGCAATCCCACGCTTTCCAGGTCGGCGTCACCGCGAACGGTGACGGTCAGATCAATCGGATCACCAACCCGCACGACCGATCGACCGGCCTTGACGTCTATGACAAAGCCGCGTCCCACGGCGCCGCCGAAGCCCGGTGGGGCATCGACGAGTGGAATCGATTCGATCACGAGTTTCCTGGGACTGCCATTCGCGCTGATCCGGGTCGTCGATACGGGCCTCCGGCCACCCAACAGGGTTTGACCCCATTTCGTCACTCTCTCGACATTCGCCGTGATCGCCGGCAGGTCATGCACACCCGGTTTTTCCACGTTCACCATGCGCGTGGCGGTGACAACGAAAAACTCACGGCCGTCCAGGTCGCGATTCGACACCTTGGCCTTCAGGTTCACGATCCCCTGGTCGGTCACAATCGGCAGTAGGTTGTCGCCTCGGCTCACCGGTTCATCTTCGAAATTGAACAGATCGAAC
Organism: Phycisphaerae bacterium; assembly: GCA_963577635.1. Classification (GTDB taxonomy): domain Bacteria; phylum Planctomycetota; class Phycisphaerae; order Phycisphaerales; family Phycisphaeraceae; genus CAUZBA01. Next base: position 9,184 of record CAUZBA010000031.1, on the reverse strand, counting down.
AGCGGCGAACGTATGTAAAGCCTGTTGGTGATAATGTTGTTGAAATCGGCGGCATCATAAGACCATTCGATTGTGACCGGTACGCGCTGACCGGTGTAGAGGGGGCCGGACGGCACGTCGAGGGCGATGCGCATTCTACGATCGACCGGGACCACGTTGAACTTCAGAACGAACGCCTCTGTCGTCGCGGTCTTCCCGTTCTGTTTGACGGTGAACGGCGAAATCTGAAACGTGCCCGAGTGGTCGGCCACGACGTGGTAATCGTATATGTAAGCGATGACTGAATGTTCTATCAGTACGCCATTGATGATCTGGCGCCACTCGCGCCGGCTCTGTTCGACTTTCACGAAATTCGCCAGGATTCCGTCTGGCATCGGTCCGGGCGTGCACGTGGGCGGCTGGTCGGCGTCGAACTGATCGGCCGTGATACGAACCAGGACGAAATCGCCCACGTAGTGCGGTGGTTGCTCCCGCTGCACTCGAACCCGCTGGGCCGCGGCTGCGGTCGCCAGAACCAGCAATGCAGTCACGACGATCAGCAGCCGAAAGCCGATCTGGTTTCCGATTGATCGACTCACCAGTCTTTCTCCACGGGTGCATAGCCTGGCGACCGGCGGCTTCGCTTGTCGCGCTGACGCTGCGCGTCGCGGTCGCGAACGGCCTGGAGCAATCGGCTCATGTCCGGTTGCGGTTCCTGTTGCGGCGGCTGGTCCTTCTGGTCGTCCGCGCCGTCGTCCTTTTGTTGATCCTGTTGTTGCTGTTGCTGTTGATCGTCTTTCTGTTCTTTCGGTTTTTCCGGGGGTGGCGGTGGCGCTAGCAACTGCAGTGCTTCGGTGAGTTTCTCAATCGCCGCGGCCTGGTGGTTCTGCGCGTTATCCAGCTCAGCGGGTTCCGCTGACATCCGTTCGAATGCGCCGTCCATTTCGGTCTTCGCCGCGCCGACGTGGCCTGCGGCCCGGCGCAGGCGGTCCACCGCATCCCGGATGGCCTTCTGATCACCGGCCTCGGCGCCCGCATCCGCCGCGGTCGGCATCGGCTGCTCCGACTGCTTCTGAAGGGAATCGGCAATCTGCTGCGACATCGTCGACAGCGTCTGCTGCCGAGCCGCCTGCGGGCCCAGCGCGTTGTGCTGCGCCTCGTCATCGGTCATTGTCGCGACATCGCGCGTCCGATCGGCCACGTCGACCTGGCGTTGCAACGTGTCGCGCAGGTGCTCGATTACCGAGAAGAATATCCTGCGCAACGTTTCGATCTGCTCGATGCTCGATACGACGCCCTGTTGCAATGGCTCTATCTCGGGTTTGACCTGGCTGTCGCCGCTGAGTCGGTCAAGGATCGCCTTGTTGCCTTCAAAATTCTTCAAAATCAGGCCCAGCACTTTCCGAGCCGTCTCGAACTGCTGCGTCCTGGCCGCGGCCGTGTCCGCCGGATCGCCGCCGTGAGCCTGTGGTAAGTTTTCCGGATCCGGCGTGCTGCCGATCCGCTCCAACTCCCGGTCGAACATTTCCATCAGACGGATGCCACGTTTGATGTTCGCGGCCTGAACCGCAGTGAGCATCGGCAACGACTCGGCGAAGTCGCTGTTCTGCTCATCGGTATTGAGAATACCCTGCATCGTTTTCTGGTTGGCGTAGATCAGCTCGATCAATGGTCGAATGTCAAGAAACATTTCGCGAGCCTGCATCAGGTAGGTCGTCGCCTGCGCCTCGGCCTGGTAGGCATCCTGATCGCGCTGCGACTGGATCGCCTCGCCGGCATCGTGAAAAAGATCCACGGCCCCTCGGATCAACGGCCAGGCCTGTTGCAGTGTGGCCCGCAGTTGCTCCTGGTCCTTTGGCGCTGCGGGCCCATCTTCTGCCGACGGCCCTGGCGCAGGCTGGGTCTGCGCCCCGGCGTCGTCCGCCGCAGCGGTCAGGACCGCCTCGATGCGATGCACCAGTTCCTGCGTTCTCTGTTGCACGGTCTCCAGAGATTCACCGATAAATTCACGCGTCAGCCACGAGGGTTTGCCGTCCGCCTGGCGCTGCGGGTCGATCAACGGCGCCTCGGCGGCGGCGAACAGCACGGTTTGCCGTGTCAGCAACGTCGCCTCCGTGATCACACGACCCAGCACTTCAACCAGATCGCGGAGTTGATCGCGTGCACGCTTGAGCTGACCCAGTGCCACCGATGCGCGGCGGTAGGCGCGATCGGCCTCGCGGCCGCGCAGATGTCGTCGTGTCTGGCCGATCCGCTGCGACGCCTGGTAGAGATACGCGAGGGCATGCTGGTGCTGCGCCATCCGCAGTCCCTGCTCGGCGGTTCGCTGGTTCGGATCAATGGCCTCGAGCCGTTCAACTTCCTCGCGACCCTGCTGGGTCACTTCCTCCAGTTGTGTCATGATTCGCCGTTGTTCTACTTCAAGGCCGCGAAACTCGTCGCGCATGGAATCGGGGATCGTCGCGTGCTCGATATTCGCCACGCGCTGGACGACCCCCTGCAGAAGGCCTGCGAAGCTCCGCTGCTGCTCGATCAACTGGTCGATCTGCGCGCCAAGCTCCACGGAATCCTTCCGGGCCAGGGCGTCGGCAAGCGCGATCGCGCGGCGACCGATGACCTCCAGGTTTTCGCGGGCACCCTGTTCGTCGGGCGCGAGCCGCACCGCTTCGCGGAACCAGTCGGCGGCGGCATGCAGATGTGGCAGCGCATCGGGCGGCTTCTCCTTGATCAAACGGTCGGCCCGTTTGACTTCGACCCAGCCCAGGTTGTACGTGGCGCTGTAACGTGTCCGACCGTCCGCGCCGGCATGGCGTCGCGCCAGCACGAACTTCGTCTCCGCCTCGTCCAGCTTGTCACTTTTCAGCAGAGGCAACGCCTCGTTGTAGGCCGATCGGGGGTCAACGGCGCCCTGCTCGTCGCCGTCCGCGACGGCGGTGTCCGATTCGATCTGATCGATCCGTGTCTTCTCGGCGGCGCCGGATTCTTCGGACATCGCCGTCATTGTCACCTGCGCGGGCAGCAACGACGGCGTCGCCAGCACGATCAGAGAGACGACGGTACCGATCGACATCCGCGCCGCGGCCGTGGTCGGCGCCGCGTCCGGACGCGGTCGGCCGCCGGCCACGGTTGCGGCTGCGATCAGGCAGGCCAGCGCCGCCAGGACCGCCCACTGGTACTGCTCCTGCGCCACCAGTCGGCCATGATCTTCGATCCGGCCGCGTGTCAAGGGCTCCATGTGGGCCTCGTAGATGGCGGCTAGATCGAGGGCGCCCGTGCCCGCGGGCACGTACACTCCGCTCGTCTCGGCTGCGATCTTGCGCAGCGTTTCGCCGGCGAGCCGCGTCACGACGGGCCGATCATCGGCGTCGAGCAGTCGCGTGCCTCCACCGGTCTTCGGGTCGGTCACGAACACCTCGCTTCCGGCTTCGTCGCCGAATCCGATCGCGACGATGCGTATGCCCCGCTCCGCGGCGGCCTTGGCGGCTTCCAACGGAAACGAGTCGTGATCCTCGCCGTCCGTGATCAGAATGATGACGCGGGATACGTCCGACGGGCCACGAAAACCGTCCAACGCCTTGCGGATCGGTGATTCGAGGTTCGTCCCGCCGCGCGCGACGCTGTGGGGCCCGGCCGTTTCCATCACGCCGCGCAGGAATCCGAAGTCGGGCGTCATGGGGCAGAGCACGGTGGCCTTGCCCGCGAACGCGATCAGGCCAACGTGGTCCTTGTCGAGAAACGCCAGGAGGTCGAGAACCTCGGCCTTGGCTCGCCGCAACCGATTCGGACTCACATCCTCGGCCAGCATGGACTTCGACACGTCCATGCACACCATGATCTTGGCGCCGACACGCGACGTCTGCACGAGGTACAGTCCGCCCTGCGGTCGCATCAGCGCCAGGATAAGAAACACGCCGCAGAAGCCGATCAGGACGATGCGCATCAGGCGCGACAGCGGCTTCGGCCGGCGCACGAGTCGCTGTTGCATGAACGCGGAGAGAAACCGGTCGAGCCCCGAGCTGCCGCGACGATCCAGCCAGAACATGATCGCGACGAAAGCCAGCACGGCCCACACCAGGTGGACCCACTGCGGCTGTTCAAACCGAAAGTCGCTCACGGCAACCTCCTGAACAGAGATCCGCCCAGCAGACCACCCACCGCGATCATTCCCAGCGCGATCCAGACGAACGCCGGATACCACTCGCAATATTGAAGGTAGCGCGATTCCGTAATCTCGGTGCGCTCCAGTCGGTCGATGTGTGAATAGATGTCCGCGAGGCTGGATGCGTCGGTCGCTCGGAAATAGCGACCGTCTGTCTGACGCGCGATCGACCTCAACATGTCCTCGTCAATTTCCACGCGAAGCGCGCGAAGCGTGACCTGGCCGGAGGGGTCGCGCACCGGAAAGGGCGCCCGGCCACGCGTACCGGTGCCGATGCAGTAGACCTTGATGCCGTGCGCCGCGGCGAGTTCCGCCGCCTGCCGCGGCGTGACGTTGCCCACGTTGTTCACTCCGTCGGTCAGAAGGATCGCGACCTTCGACCGCGCCGGGTGTGTTCGCAGGCGTTCGACGGCCAGGGCCAGACCCTCGCCGAGGGCGGTGCCGTCTTCGGACTGCTGTGTCACGATCGACACGTCGTCGACAATGCCGGTCAGGTTCCCGTGGTCGAGTGTCAATGGACAAAGCCCGTCGGCGTACCTCGCGAACGCCACAAGGCCGATGACGTCGTCGGGTCGCCCGGATCCTGCGTCCATCGAGACAATCTCGTTGTCGGTCTCGCCAAGGACGAACTGTCTGAAGATCGCCTTGACCACGTCCAGACGGTTGATGTTCACATCGTCTCGGACCATGTCCCGGGCGTTCATCGAACCGGACCGGTCCACGATCATCATGATCGCAATGCCTTCGCGGCGCACTCGCGTCTCGGCCACACCGGTGCGCGGCCCCGCGAGGGCAATGGCCATCGCAACAACGGCTAGGGCGAACAGCAGCGCCGGCGTGAAAGCCAGTCGCGCGCGAATGCTGCGAGATGACCGGCCAAGAATTGCGAAACTCGAGTAGGTGACCGACGCGGGTGAGCGCCTGGTCAGGAGAAAGTAGCAGATCGGCGCCAGCAACACCGCTGCAAGGAACCACGGATCGCGAAAATCTAAACTAAACACGGGTCGCCTCCACCTCGTGAGTCGTCCGTGCCTCTTCCGCTGCCCGCGGCCCGTTCGACGACAACCGGTCTTCGCGCCCCGATGGCGGATCTGACGGCGGTTGCACGATCATCGGCGCGTCCTGCCGCGTTTCATCGAGAAATCGCCGCGCCGCCGAAATGGACTGGTCGATGTCCGCCTGGTTCGGAACGAAATTCGCGAACTTGACCAGGTCCGCCCGACTCAGAAATGTTCTGAGCAATGACTGGTGGTCGCATGTCAGGTCCGGCGACTGGCTCATCGTGCCGAGAAATTCCTCCGTGGTCAGCTCCGGCGCGCGCAGATCGAATCGCGTCTCCAGGTACCAGCGCACGATCGACGACAACTCCACGAAGAACGCGTCCGGATGATCGCCCACCTGCTGCGATTGATTCAACAACCGGTCGAGGCGACCGATCGCGATGTCATAGGCGCTGCGGCGCCGCGCGGATACGATCGTGCGCCCCGCGACAACTGCCACGGCGATGATCAGCACGGCGGCGACGATCCATGGCCACCATCGGCGCTGTGTCCGATCCAGGGGTGGCAACTCCGCCAGCAACGGTGGGTTCAGCTCGGTCGCGGCGTCGTCCGGCAGCACCGACCGGACTTCGAACGGCAGACGTTCGGTCAGCAGTTCGTAGGCGTCCATTCCTTCCGGTGCCGCCCTGGCATCGCCGCGGCGATCAACGAACTCAATCATGATCGGCGGGATGCTCTGCTTGCCGGAGCGCGGCGGCTGAAGCGCGTAGTGCTGGGTCCCAACGGTCCGACCCTGCTCGTCGATCCGGTCCCCGGTCGAATAATCGAGGATCGCGTATCGCTCCAGCGCCTGGCCGAATTCGGGCATGAGCAACTCGACACCCTTCTCGGCCACCACGCGCAGCGTGAGCGACACGGCATCACCGATCGCCGGATCGTCCGGTTCCAGCCGAACCGTCGCCTCGACGGGACCTTTTTGTGATGTTCTTTCAAGAGGCTCGGCGGCACGGACTGTGGCTGATGCGCAGAAGATCAAGGCGATGAGAAAGAAGCGACAAAGCGACGAAGCGACGAAGCGACGGAGGGGGGAGCGGATACGACATTTCACATGCCTCGCGCCGCCGCCTGGGTCCAAATAGTACGGATCGCGCAAGACGCCTTCGACGACGACCCTTCGTCGCTCCGTCGCTCCGGCGCTCCGTCGCTTCCCCATCATCTCCTCATCCTCCGTTCGCGCTGGCGGAAAAATCGGACGAGGGGATCCACGACCGACTCGGTCGTATTGATCCCAATATAGTCAATGCCGCTGTTGCGAAAGCGCTTTTCGAGTTGCTCGGTCCGCTGTCGCGACATTGATTCGAAATCGGCGCGAAAGCGGTCCGAGCCGGTGTCGAATAGTTCCGTCGCGCCCGATTCCGGGTCCGTGAGTGTCACCAGGCCGATGTTGGGAATCGCCTGCTCCCGCGGATCGGTGATGCGGGCCGCGATCACGTCGTGCTTGCGATTCGCGGTACGCATGGCGCGCTCGAATCCTTCATCGAAAAAGTCGCTGACGACGAAGCACACGCTCCTTCGCTTGGTGCCCCGCAGTAGAAATTCCAGGGCGCCGGCGATGTTCGTGGCCTGACGCGGCGTACGCGGTCGCCGGCGGCGGCCGGGCCACCAGGTGCGACGGCGAGAGTCCGTCTCGGCGGCGGCGACCGGTTCCGTCCCGTGTGCGAGAATCTCACGAATGACGCGAAGCACGTGCTTCTGACCCTTTCGAGGCGGAATGTACTGCTCAATGCCGCCGTGGAACAGGGTCAGCCCCACCTTGTCGTCGTTCTGAATGGCCGAAAACGCCAGCAGCGCGCAGAGCTCGGCCGTCGTCTCCCTTTTGGACCGTTCCACGGATCCGAAATCCTGTGACGCAGAAACGTCGATCAGGAGCATTACGGTCAGCTGCCGCTCTTCGACGTAGCGCTTCACAAAAGGCGCGCCGACCCGGGCCGTGACGTTCCAGTCGATCGCTCGCACGTCGTCGCCGGGAACGTACGGCCTGACCTCGTCGAACTCGACGCCAGTACCCTTGAAGACCGAGACGTATTCCCCCGCCAGAACGTCGGCGACATGGCGTCCGGTACGTATCTGAATCTGTCGTACGCGCTGGAGGATGTCTCGAGTGAGCATGGGTTGGGATTGACGCCTATTCGAGAGGCCTGAGTGACTGCGAACCTCGATGGAACGTTCGAGCGACAGAGCGACGGAGCGACGGAGCGACGAAGGGCTCCGTGACAGGCGCAATTACCCCTATCAATAGGGGTGGCACGACGCGCGTGCCCCTAACACGTGAGTTTCTGGCCGACAAGATCGCCATTGGTTCCATGAATTGTTCCGCCCTCCGTTGCTTCGTCGCTTTCCCTCACGGCACCATCACACTGTCCAGTATCGTCGCCACAACATCATCCGAAGTCTTGCCCTCGGCTTCGGCCTCATACGACACCACGACGCGATGACGGAGCACGTCCGGCGCGAGCGTCTTGACGTCGTGCGGCGTCACGTAGCTGCGTCCCTGAAGTAGCGCGTGCGCCCGCGCCACCCGCATGAGATTGATCGACGCCCGAGGACTGGCGCCGACTTCGATCAGCCCGTGCAGACCATCGATGTTGGCTCCGGCAGGATCGCGCGTCGCCCGAACGAGGTCGACGATGTAGTTGCGCACCTTGTCGTCGGCAAACACCTCGTCAATCATTTTCCTGGCCTCGAGGAGTTCGTCGCGGCCGGTGACGTGCTGCACCTCCTGCACCGCCTGCCCGTTGGACTCGGCGGCCATGCGGTCGACGATCTTGCGCTCCTCGTCGAGGGTCGGGTAGTCGACCTTGATCTTGAGCATGAAGCGGTCGACCTGTGCTTCGGGCAGCGGATAGGTCCCCTCCTGTTCGAGCGGGTTCTGCGTGGCCAGCACGAGGAACGGCTCATCTAAGACGTAGGTCTGGTCGCCGATGGTTACCTGACGCTCCTGCATCGCCTCGAGCAGCGCCGACTGCACCTTCGCCGGCGCGCGATTGATCTCGTCAGCCAGGATCAGGTTGGAGAAAATCGGCCCCTTCTTCACACTGTAGGTCGCGTCGCGCGGGTTGAACACCTCGGTCCCGATCACGTCGGACGGGAGCATGTCGGGCGTGAACTGAATGCGCGAGAAACCCGTGTCGATGGCGCGTGCCAGAAGTCGCACCGTCAGCGTTTTGGCCAGCCCGGGGACGCCTTCGAGAAGCACGTGCCCGCCCGCAAGCAGTCCGATCAGAAGGCGGCTGACCATCGTCTCCTGGCCGACGAGCACCCGGCCGATCTCGCTGACCAGCTTGCCGGTCTGACGCGAAAAACCCGCAAGACGATCGTCCAATTGTGTGGTCGAGCTCATGATTCAACCTCAACTATTCTCTGGATGGCCCGCCACGACCGCGAGGCGGGAACCATGACTATTTTTACCACGATACGCACAACTTGAGAGTACCGAGTTCTAGCCTACTTTGCGCTATTCTGTTTCGCGATTTGGATGGCCAGCTGTGATCGCTCGATGCTCAGGTCAAGCCATTGGTCGATCAAGCATTTGAAACGCTTGTGCATCGCGATCTGTTTGCGAATCTCCGCGACCCATTCCCGGCGAACGTATTCCGTTTGACTTTTCATCTGACGCGTATAGCTGATTTGCCAGTAAGGCCCGGCGCCGCTTTGGGGGTCTCGATACTGGCACATCAGTGAACCAGGGCGCATCGGCCCAACTGACCTGCCCCCGTGAGTGACACCAGTTCCTATGTTAGCGTTTGCTCCTGCTCAGACATGGCCGGCAGACGGAGGGGCGTAGCCCCGGAGTCTGGCGGACATGTCTGAATCGCCTCGGGTGCGGGAGGCCGGTACCCCAGTGAACTGTGCGGACGGACCGTGTTGTAGTGGTGTCGCCAGCGTTCGATCAGCACCTTTGCCTCCAATTGCGTGTCAAAGATCTCCGCGTTCAACAGTTCGTCTCGTAACTTCCCGTTGAATGACTCGTTGTACCCATTCTCCC
>CAUZBA010000030.1:0-15724 GCA_963577635.1 Phycisphaerae bacterium | reverse complement strand
AAGGGCAAGATGCTCGATCTCGCCCAGTGCGCCCCGATAGAGCGGTTCGACGCTCACATCCAGGGGACCACAGATTTCGCGGATATCGCGGATGCGCACATCGTCGTGATCACCGCTGGCCTGCCCAGGCGGCCCGGGATGAGCCGTGACGATCTGGTCGAAACAAACGTGAAGATCGTCGCCAGCGTCAGCGAGCAGGTGAAAAAGTACGCGCCCGATGCGGTCGTGATCGTCGTGAGCAACCCGCTGGATGCGATGGTCTACACCGCGTGGAAGGTGACCGGATTCCCCACACACCGGATCGTCGGACAGGCAGGATGCCTCGATGTGGCGCGGTATCGCACGTTTATCGCCATGGAGCTCGGTGTGTCGGTCGAAGACATTTCGGCGCTGCTGCTGGGCGGCCACGGCGATGACATGGTGCCGTTGCCCCGATACACCTCGGTTCACGGGATCCCCCTGTCGCAGCTGATGTCTGCGGAGAAAATCGAGGCCTGCGTCGAGCGAGCCAAAGGCGGCGGCGGTGAGATCGTCAAGCTCATGGGCACAAGTGCCTACTACGCCCCGGGCTCCGGTGTCATTCAGATGGTGGAGGCCGTGGTCAAGGACAAAAAGCGCATCCTGCCCTGCGCAGGATACTGCGATAAGGAGTACGGAATCGGCGGGTATTTCGTCGGCGTTCCGTGCGTCCTGGGAGCCGGCGGTGTGGAGAGGATCATCGAAATCGATCTGAACGACGAAGAGAAAGGTCTGCTCGACGTGTCGGCCGCGCACGTACGGGAACTCGTGGAGATTGTCCGAAAGCTGGAGGCCGTTCCGGTGTGAGCGGCCAGCGCGCACTTAAACCCACCCAGCTCCCTCGCCGGGTGAGTTGTTTGGTGTGTGGGTGATGTCGCAGGGGTGGGTAAGGCCGTGCGATCGACACGGCCTGCGGGTACGGCCTAACGCAGCCGGACTAGCACAACGCGGCAAAGAACAGAGCTGCCAGGATCAGGATCTTCCTGTGTTGCTGCATCTTATTTTCGCCAAGGCCGAGACGTTGCATCATGAGCATAGCTCGCATGGTCCGATGTCGAAGATGCATCAACGGGCGTGCCACTCAGGGGCCGGGCGTGCCGGATGATGGCTAACTACCCACCCTATCAAAGCTTAGAGGCGATTGCAAAGTTATGGGGCCCGATCCGGTCGCGTCCGGTGTCTACTTCGGGCAACAGCCGCCGGCCTTCGGTGTGGCCCGTGGTCAACACGGTGGCGAATATTCGGTCTGCCGTCATTCTGGCCCTCGTGCTCGGTTCACTACGACCCGCGGCCGCGGATAACCAGCAGATCGAGGCGCCCCACGTCGATTGGTCGCACGTTCTTCACGCCCACCGGCTGGCCGAATCGTGGGTGTCGGCGGGGCGGGTTCCGCAGCGGGACGGCGCGGAACCCATCAACGTCACCAGCCTCCTGGGTGTGCGGGTCGTTCTGCGGTGGGCCGGCCGAGTGATGGGCCAGGGACACTACATCGCCGAGGAGCCGGACCGGGCGGGCGATCTACTTCTCGCCGTCCGTGCAGCAACCGCCGAGGCACTGAAGGGAGCGGTTGCTGCCCTGCAATCGCAACAGACCGGCGGCCGCGTGCCGCAGTCGAAACACATGTCACTTGAGAATCTTGCCCAGCGCCTGTGCGTGGACCTCCAGGCCGCGTATCGCCTCGAACCTATCCAACTGAAGGGCCTGGCCACCGAGCACGATCTGCTGCGCGCTTTTGCCCCGGGATACCACGGTCTTCTTGCCATGCGACGCGACAAGACGGGCACACAGCGCAAGGCCTGGGTGTGGCCCGCCTCGGCGCTGGCGATGAACGTCAGGCCGCAAGGCCAGCTTCGCCGACTAATGGTAGATCTCGCCTACCGTCACGACGCACTTCAACACCTGGACGAGATCGACGATCTGTCGTTAGATCGGTTCAAGGTGATTCACTATGTCAGACCGGCGTCGGACCTCCCCGTGACCCGCCTGGTGCGCGGTAATGAGTTGCTTCCATGTCGCGCCGTCACCGGACGCGACATCGAGGGCGCGACGCACCTGATGGCCCGATACCTGATAGGGCGCCAACTGGAAGACGGTTCGTTTGCCGGCACCTTCATCCCCGCGGCTCACACGTTCCGCCCCGCCACGGCTGATCTAGGGCAGGCGGGCCTGGCGATTTACGCGCTGGCACGGCGTGAAGCGCTCGATGCCGTTGAGCAGGCGGGTCATCGGGAAGATCTGCGCCGGGCCGTTCGCCGAGGTGCACTAGCCGCCGCGAACCGTTTGACCGATCAGACTCAGCCGATGGATCCCGCCGCATCGGCGCTGTTGATCTTGACACTGATCAAGGCGAGATATCTGGCCGACCTGAAGCCGCAACGCGACGCGCTGGCGGACCGTCTCATCAAACTTCAGAATGCTGACGGATCCTTTCGCAGTTCCGCGGCGGCGGCGGCCCACCGCGTTCGACCGTCGACCCAGGGTCTTTGCGCCGCCGCGCTGGCTTGCCTCTACGACCAGACGCGCGACAACAGCCTTACGGGCGTGATCCACAGGGCTCGGAACTGGCTTTGGTTCACGACCGACCCCTCAGCGGTGGCGTACACGCTGCCCTGGTCGGGCATGGCGGAACTGCGTATGGATCGTGTCGCACCGGCGGACGATGCGGAACACCGCCGCCTGTTCGACGCGTCAATGCAGACGCTGCTGTCCGTCAAGAAGGCGATCCTCGCCAGACAGGTCGTGGATGCTCCATCGATGGGACCCGCCGACGTTGTGGGAGGGTTCGACCTGACCGGAACGCGAGCGGGCCAGGCACCGGTGCCGGATTGGCGATCGGCTTCCCTGCTCGCTTTCCTCGCAGCGATCATGCGCCACGATCCGGTTAACGATGAGGCGAACGTGATTGACGACCTGCTCGCTTGTGGTCTGGCGGCTCGCTTCGTGGCCCAGTTGATGGTCGACGAACCGGACTGCTTTTTCGCAATCGACCGCGGCATGATGGTCGGCGGCGTCCGCTCAGCATTCTGGGACAACCACCTGCCGCTGGATCGAACCGCGATGGGGTTGCTGGCGCTGACTGAATTGCAGGAGACGCTGGGATATTTAGCGACGAAGCGACGAAGGGCCGTGGCAATTGACCCGTGAGGGTTTGGCCGCGGAGCGCGACGTACACCGCTTGTGACTTGAGACTCCGGCGACGAAGGTCACCGCCCCCCCTACCCCGCCGCTTCGATGGCGTTTATCTTTTCCAGCCGCCGCGCGTGTCGCGGTTCGCCGCTGAACGCCGCCCCGACGAATGATCGCACCACTTCCTCGGCCAGGCAGATGCCAACGATACGGGCACCGACGCAGAGGATGTTGACGTCGTCGTGCTCGACCGACTGGTGCGCTGTGTACGTGTCGTGGCAGACACCCGCCCTCACGCCCTTCAGCTTGTTCGCCGCGACGCACGCGCCGATCCCGCTACCACAGATGAGTATGCCTCGTTCCGCCTGCTCGTGCTGGATCGCCTGGCCGACGTAGCGCGCGTAGTCGGGGTAGTCGTCGTCCGGATCAACCTGGTGGGCGCCCAGGTCAAGCACCTCGTGACCGATGGACTGCAGCAGTTCCATGATCGGCTCTTTCAGGGGATACCCGGCGTGGTCAGACGCGATCGCGATCTTCATCTATGAAATTTCCGGAAACGAACCGGCGCCACCATGATTCATAATCCCAGGAAACTCGTGTCGGTCGCCGCGGCTGGTGTCGTCACGATGACTCAGGATTGTCGGCGTCGAGAGGCGGCTGGTCCAAAGGCTCATCGGAGGCAGTATTCGGCGGCGGCGCGGGGTCGTGAGCTTGCCCCTGCCTCTTTTGTTTCTCGACACGCTGCTGAAAGTTGGCGTAAGTCTTGTCCAGGCTTTCGAGCAGGCGCGGCACCTGCGGGGCCGAAAGGAACACGCGGGACGACACGGACGAGCGTGGGAAGAAGCTGGCGATAAAATCGAAGCTGAACTCCGAGGCACTGTGACCCACCATGACGCCGTTGGCGTAGGCACCGCACAGGATCGCGTCGGGCAGCTTCATCTCGTCGTAAATCTCCTGAATGTTGGGCCGGTGGTCAGACGGTGGCCGCGGTAGTTCGGTCGACTTGCCGAAGCGCTCCTCGAATTTTCGCACGTTGTCCTGCAGCGCCTTGATGAACTGCGGCATCACCGCGTGCGGCATGACGACGCGCGCGGCAACGTGATGAGGCCGAGTCATTCGCAGAACGAAATCAATAATGAATTCGTTGTGGCCGACCAGCACAATCGCACCGGTGCTGAATACCCCCCTGGCCACGGATTCGGGCACAAGGGCGCTGATCTGCTTATGGCGGACCTGCTGCACGGGCTCATTGGCAGCGGAATCGTCCGGCGGCGGCGTGGCCTCATTGGCATCGGATTCACTCATACTCGGCAAACCCTATCGTCATGCGAGGCTCGACACAAATTCTGAATCCCCGGCGTTTGATAAGATGAGGAAACATTAGTTTCGACCACGACACCGAACCTCAAGTTCAACCCGACCATGCAATGGATCGTGTACCTCGCCGGCGAGATTCACAGCGACTGGCGAAAGCAGATCGCCGGTGGCGTGGAGGCGGCGGGGCTGCCCGTGACACTGCTCGGACCGGTGACCGATCACGACGCCAGCGACGATTGTGGTGCGTCGATTCTCGGTCAAGAGGATGAGCCGTTCTGGAAGGATCGCAAGGCAGCCGGGATCAACGCGATCCGCACGCGGTCGCTCATTGCACAGTCGGATATCGTCGTGGTGCAATTCGGCGACAAATACCGGCAGTGGAACGCGGCTTTCGATGCGGGGATCGCGGCGACTTTGGGCAAGCCGTTGATCACGTTGCACGGAATGGACCTCAACCACGCACTCAAGGAAGTCGATTGCGCGGCGTATGCCGTCGCCCGGTCGCCGCAACAGGTCGTCGAGGTGTTGCGGTATGTGACAGAATCGCCAGGAATCAAACTTTAGCCGCGGGCCATCAGAGCTCCGCGAACAGGTTCATTCGCAGAATCGCCGGTGGCGTTCATGCGACCAATGAATGAGAGCTGATCGCAGGCCGCCGGAACCGCTCGTCATGCCAGAACCGCTGCGTTGGGGCATCCTGGGAACGGGCAACATCGCCGGCCAGTTTGCCGAGTCTCTCCGCGGCGCGCAGCGCGGTCGGGTGGTGGCGGTGGCCTCGCGCCGCGCCGATTCTGCCCACAGCTTCTGCGGACAACACGGCATCGGACATGCGCATGAAGGCTATGACGCGTTGTTGCGCGACGGCGGTGTGGATGCGGTGTACAACGCGCTTCCCAACGCCATGCACCACGTGTGGACGACGGCGGCCTTGAATGCAGGCAAGCACGTCCTGTGTGAGAAACCATTCGCTTCGAACCTCGCCGAGAGTGAGCGGATGTTCGAAGTGGCCGAACGACAGGGTCGCTGCCTCGTGGAGGCGTTCATGTACCGGTCGCATCCGCTCACCGCCGCGGTGATCGACCAGGTGCGTCAGGGCGCCATCGGCGACCTGAAGCTGATCCGGATGAGTTTTTGCTTCGCCACACGGCGAATCGACGGCAATGTGCGCTTCAGCACGGAGCTGGCCGGCGGCGCATTGATGGATCTTGGCTGCTACTGCACGAGTTTCGCGAGATTGCACGCAGGGACTGAACCGACACAGGTTCATGCCGTAGCACAGCGGCACGAAACCGGCGTGGACATTCTCACCGCAGGGACGCTCTTCTTTGGCGACGACGTGGTCGCCAGCTTCGTGTGCGGCATGAACGCGCACGCCGACAACAGCGCCTATCTGTGCGGCAGTGACGGGTTCATCGTGGTCCCCATTCCCTGGAAACCGCCGGTGACGGGCGCCCAATACACCGTGACCTCGATGCCTCCACCCATGATGGATCGAAAGAAATCCTCCGAAGGTCCGCCACCGCGGACTTTCCGGATGGATGCCGGCAAGCCCCTATACGCACTGGAGGCTGATGATTTCGCGGCGACCGTGCAGGACGGCGCGGCACCGGCCGTCAGCCGCGCCGAGACACTCGGCAACATGCGCGTCCTCGATGAGCTGCGACGACAAATCGGCCTGCGGTTCTAACCAAGCGAAAGGACAGTCTCAAGTCGCAATGTGGTGAGAGTCACAAGTCCCGCGCATACGCGCCTCCCCTTCCCGACTTGCGACTCTCACCACTTGAGACTTGTGACGCGCCGCGAAGCGGCGCCACGTCAAGGTAATCTGAGATAGAACGATACCCCGGCGTGCTCGAGCGTGACCCGCCGGGATTCGATCGCGGTGACGCGGACATTGCCAAGCACGCTGTTCGGCATCAGCGCGGTGCCGTTGATCAGGGCGACGGGGTTCTCGGCCGACCAGATTATCGCATCAAGCTTGATCGTCGTGGCACCCGGGATGTTGATTGTGCTGACATAGACGGCCTGTGGATCGATTCCCGATGGTGAACGCGGCGCTGCCGCCACCGTTGGCTGCGGCGCGGCAACTTTCGGCGGCTGTGGGGGCAGAACCGTGTCGGTCGGCGGCGCCACTGGCGCGGGCGTTTCCACAGCGGCGGTGGGCGCTGGTGCAGGAACTTTCGGGGGCACGACGGGCTCCGGTTGCGGTGGCGGTGCCGAAGTGGATGGTGCCTTGGTTTCGGCGGCGGCGACCAGGACTTGCGGTAGACCCGGCCCGACGGCGGCACCCGCTTGCCTCGGCCCGCCGCGATCGCCGGCAAACAGCCAGATGAACAAGACCACGGCGCCGGTCGCGAATCCACCGGCGGCGATAATTGTGATCGCGACGGCGTGCCGTCGTCCCCGTGGCGCGATCGATGGCTCGATCAGCGAGTGACCGGCGGCGCCTGCCGTTCCGGATTGCGAATCGGACGACCGGCGAGTTTTTCTCAGTGCGTCGTTGACAAGACTCATGCGAACTGACCCTCGAGTTCTCTAATGGCGCGGCGGACGTGGCGGCGCGTTAATTGGTCCGTCCCCGACACAAAGCCGCATAGCAGCGTCTTGTCGCAGACGGCGTTGATCAGACGGGGAATGCCCTTCGAGTACCGGTAAATCTTGCGCAGGGCGCAGCGGTGGAAGCGCGGTGAGCCGTTTCCGCCGCTGACCTGAATTCTGTGGTGGATGTAATAGTTCGCTTCGTCGCGCGATAGTGACGAGAGGTGGTACCTGATCGTGATCCGCTGACGCAACTGCCGAAGGCGCGAGTCGTTCAACTTGGCGCGCAACTCCGGCTGGCCGAACAGGACAATCTGGAGCAGCTTTTCCTCATCGGTTTCCAGGTTGGACAGCAGTCGTACCTGCTCAAGCAGATCGAGACTCATGTCCTGTGCCTCGTCGATGATCAGGACGACGCGATTGCCGATGGCGACCTGTTCGAGCAGGAACTGGTTCAGCGCGTCCAGTAGGTGCATACGGTCGTTGCGCTGTGACGTCAGACCCAGTTCGTCGCAGACCGCCTTGAGCAGCTGCGTGACCGTCAGGCACGGATTCAGGATCAGTGCCGTTCGATTTTCCGGGCCGAGCCTGTCGAGCAACGCCCTGCAGAGAGTCGTCTTGCCCGATCCGACTTCGCCCGTGATCTGGATGAATCCCTTGCCCTCGGTGATGCCGAACATCATGTGATTGAGCGCTTCGGTGTGCTGGGGCGAGAAGAAGAGGAATCGCGGGTTGGGCGTAATGGTAAACGGCGCTTGCTTGAATCCGAAGTACTCGTTGTAAATACAGGGCAAGGCAGGGGTCTCCCGGCGCCTCGCGGTCGTTTCAGCACATCCGGACCGGCCGCGCCGTGGCGGGACTCGCCGCGCGCGCAGATCCGGTCCATGCTTGAAGCATCGACACGTCGGGTGGCCGACTTTACCGGTTACGCCGTCGGTGAGGGTAAATTGGACCGGCCGTTATCGGCCGGGGAGAAGGGATTCCCAGCTGCGGGCTACGTCGTCCGGCGCGGGGCCGGTCACGATGGACGCCTCACCGATGCGACACGGAAGGACGAGCCGCAGTTGGCCGGATTCGAGCTTCTTATCCATCTGCATCGCATCCATGAGCCGATCGATTGGCGCCAGATTCTCCGCGGCGGTCGGCAGGCCGATCCGGGCCGAAAGCGCCACTAATCGATCAAGAACGGTTGCATCACACCGTCCGGTGGTGGTGGCCAGTCGCGTTGCCGCCACCATGCCCAGAGCCACCGCCTCGCCGTGTCGGTATCCGTGCTGCGAATCGTACGCCTGCGTGGCTTCGATCGCGTGGCCGAACGTGTGGCCGAAATTGAGATGGGCACGCAGACCCGATTCCCGTTCGTCCGCCGCCACGACATCAGATTTTATCCGCACGTTGCGCTGTACCAGCTCAACCAGCGTTGCGCTATCCAGGGCGAGGATCGCATCGAGATGCGCCTCGATCCAGTCGAACAGATCTGCGTCTCGCACGATGCCATGCTTCACGCACTCGGCCAGGCCACACCGCAACTCTCGCGGTGGCAGCGTCTGGAGCGTGTCGGTGTCGATCGCGACAAGACTCGGCTGATAAAACGCGCCGATCAGGTTCTTGCCGTGCGGCGTGTTGACGCCCACTTTGCCGCCCACGCTGGCATCCACCATGGCCAGAAGCGTCGTGGGGCACTGGATAAACGGTACGCCGCGAAGATAGGTGGCGGCGACGAAACCCGCGGTGTCCCCGACCACGCCGCCACCCAGGGCAATCAGGGGACTGCGCCGATCGAGCCGCGCGTCCAGAAGCAGCTGATACAGGTCTCGAACCGTATCCAGGTTTTTCCACTGCTCGCCCGGTTCGATGTTCGCGCTAAGCACTTCGTAGCCGGCGCTGCGCATGGATTCAGCAACGACCGGCGCGTGGAGATCCGCCACGTTTGCGTCGGCAACCAACACGGCTCGTTCGTGCGGCGCTACCTGCTTCACCAATTCGCCGACGGTTGAAAGCAGGCCCGGCTCGATGCGGACGTCGTACGATCGGCCCGGCAGCGCGACCTGAACACACTTCATGCGGAGACCTTACCAACCCGGAGTTTTGACAGGATCACAGGATCGAGAGAATCTACAGGACGATTGATCGGGTTCATCCGGTTGGACGCGCCTGTCGACAATCAAAATCAACACCCATCCTGTCAATCCTGTCAACTCTTCTATCGTGACGTCAGACAACCAACTGCGGATGACAGGATCACGGGTTTTACAGGATCAACAGGATTGTTGATTCGTGTTGATCCATCCGCACGCGCCTGCCGCCGATCAGACACACAAGTATTCCCGTCCTGTAAATCCTGTAGATCCCGTGATCCTGTCATCTCCTGGAAACTGCGCCGACGTCAATCGTGACTTCGCTGTTCCATCTCCTCCAGGGCATCGGCGGCGTCTCGCGGCGGCAAAGGGTCGTGTAGGTCCCGATTCCCAATATCGTCCGGCACCGATCCGTCTCGCGGTGAGCGTGTCACGGATGCCGGCTGCCTTCGAATCGAACGTCGCACGACCATGTAGACTCCGGCGAACGCCAGCACGAGTAGCAGAAGGGCGAACACCACACCGCGGGACTGTGGTTTCTCCACGTGTGCGGTGCGGACAACCTTGCCTGTCCTTCCGACGAACACGGGAAAATCTGTCGGCCGGTCTTGCATTTCGTCGCTGCGCCGCATGATCATGTAAAACCGGGCGACGATCTCGACACGGCTGCCGCGGTTGGGGTCCGCCGGAGGGTCCACCAGGAAGACGACGGCCGTCTGGACCGGCGACTTGCGGCGCACGGAGACGTCCCACTCACGCAGCTTGCCCTCCCACGGACCGGGCTGGGCCAGGGAGCCCGTGGTGACCACGCGTTCCAGCTTGCCTTCGATGAGAAACAGAGTTCCGCGGTGACCGGCAGGATCCTGAGCGATCGAGGCGTAGTCGGGAATCGTCGCGCCGGTGCGGGGTACCGGCGTATCCCACGCCAGGGCGTTGCGCAACAGCGGGAAGATCGCCGACCGATTGAATTGCGGTTGCCGGTCCTCGGCCGTTTCCAATTGAAGCCGCTGCGGGCGCGTCAGGTCGGGAACGACCACGGTCAACGACACCCATGCCGCAGAAACGATCCACGCGCTCATCACCTCGATTGTATCGCCTGACCCGTTTCGCGAGTCGCAAGTTAGGCGCGGGCTGCGCCCTCGAGTCGCAAGTCCCTGTACCGCCGGTCTTGACCCCACCGAGCGTCATATCCCCTATCATTGTATACTCGAGACACCGACCATGACCAGCACCAAGACCGCCGGACCCGCCACCGATTTACTCGATGTGCCGGCCCAGGTGCGAGGTCAGGTGGTGCCCGTCCTCGACTTCGGCTCGCAGTTCGTGCAGTTGATTGCAAGGCGCATCCGAGATGCGGGCGTGTTCAGCATCCTGGTGCGCGGTGACATCTCGGCCCAGGAGCTGGCGGCCATGCAACCGGCCGGCCTGGTCCTTTCCGGAGGGCCCGCCAGCGTCTACCAGGACGACGCACCGCGATGCGATCCGGCTCTGTTCGATCTGAACCTTCCGGTCCTGGGCATCTGCTACGGCATGCAGGTGGCCAGTCAGGCGCTCGGGGCCCGCGTCGCCAGTGCGGAGTCCCGTGAGTACGGTCGTGCGGCCCTGCACATTCGAGACGACAGCGACCTGCTCGCCGGCGTGCCCGAGCACACCACCGTCTGGATGAGCCACGGCGACCAGTTGATCGCCGATCCATCGGGCGACGGCGAATTCGACTGCCTCGCATCGACGCCCACGTGTCCGCTTGCGGCCGTCCGGCACCGTCACCGGCCGTTTTTCGGCGTTCAATTTCATCCGGAGGTCACGCACACGCCGCACGGCGGCGATATTCTCAGCAACTTCCTGTTCAAGATCTGCGGCGTCCAGGGGTCGTGGCGCATGGCCGACTTCCTGGACAGCCAGATCCGGCACGTGCGTGAACAGGTAGGTGACGACCGCGTCGTCTGCGGTCTTTCCGGTGGCGTGGACTCGGCCGTCGTCGCAGCCCTTGTGCACCGTGCGGTCGGCGACAGGCTCATCTGCATCTTTGTGGACAACGGCCTGCTGCGCAAGGGCGAGCGCCACCTGGTCGAAACGACCTTCCGCGACCATTTCAAGATCGACCTGCGCGTGATCGACGCTCGCGAGAAATTCCTCGACGACCTGAAGGGTATCGAGGATCCGCAAGAGAAACGCCGCCTGATCGGTCACCGCTTCATCGAGGTGTTCAAGGCGGCCAGCAGCGACATCCCGGGCGCAAATTATCTTGCCCAGGGCACGCTCTACCCTGACGTGATCGAGTCGGGGCACGCGGTCGGCGGCGGCGGCGCGACGGCCAACATCAAGCTGCACCACAACGTCGGCGGCCTGCCCGATCAGATCGGCTTCAAGTTGATCGAACCGCTGCGCAGCCTCTTTAAGGACGAGGTGCGAAAGCTGGGGGAGCTTCTGGATTTGCCCGAGCAGGTCGTCTGGCGCCACCCGTTCCCCGGCCCTGGCCTGGCCGTCCGCATCCTTGGTGCGATCAATGGCGAACAGCTCGACCTGCTGCGCGACTGCGACGAGATTCTTCTGGAGGAAATCGTAGCGAACAATCTCTATCGCAAGACGGCGCAGGTGTTCGCGGTTCTTCTGCCGATCAAGAGTGTTGGGGTCATGGGCGACGGGCGAACGCACGAGCGCGTCGTCGCGATCCGCGCCGTGGAGAGCCAGGACTTCATGACCGCCGACTGGGCACGGATCCCCTACGATGTCCTGGCGACGATCAGCAGCCGCATCATCAACGAGGTCCGCGGCGTGAACCGCGTCGTCTATGACATCTCGAGCAAGCCCCCCGCAACCATTGAGTGGGAGTAAAGGGCGCGGGCTGCGCCCGCGAAAAATCAGAAAATCGGAAAAGCAAAAAAGCAGAAAATCTGAGGAGCCGGACCATTTGGCGCAAGCGTACGAACGACGCGCTTCGCCATTTTTCTGAGATTCTGATTTCCTGCTCTCCTGCTCTCCTGCTCTCTTTGTTATCGCCCCCACGTCACTAACTTCACCCCCTCGCCACCGCCAGCCGATAATAAAATTCGGAGACACCCCCCTTTATGCGAGCCCGCAGCTTTGAGAAGCTTGCAGTGTGGAAGCGTTCGGTCGACCTGGCCGTCGCAGTCTATCGCATGTCGAGTCTGCTGCCGGCCGACGAGAAGTCGGGCATGACCGCGACATTGCGGCGCACGGTCACGGGCATTCCGGCCCGAATCGCCAACGGTTATGGCGAGTCCGACCCGGCCGCGTTCGTCAAATCATTGAGCGATGTACTCGGGTCGCTGCGCGAGCTGCAAACGCACATCATGATTGCCGAACGGCTTCATTATGTGAGCCGGATGCGCACGTCGCGCATCCACTGGCGGATCCATCGGCTGACGCGGCTGGTGCAGCGCCAGGCGGCAGCGATCAACAACGTTCGCCACGGCTCGTCGGACGCGCTACCGCGCCCGGCCGAGCCGGCCCTGCGGCCGGCCGCGTGAGCGGGCTGGTGCACCACCCTTGCCCGCGAAGGGCATTTGCTGTTACATGGCGACGTGAACACTGAAGTAAGAGTCGCCATTGTTGGCGCCGGGCCAATCGGGCTGGAGTTGGCTGTCGCGCTGAAGCGGCTTAACGAACCGTACTTGCATTTCGACGCCCGTCAGATCGGGCACACCGTTTCCTGGTATCCGAGGCAGGTCCAGTTCTTCAGCTCAACCGATCGGATCGCCATCGCGGGAGTGCCGCTGCAGACCCCCGATCAATCCAAGGCCACCGGCGAGCAGTACCTCGCCTACCTGCGAAGCGTCTGCCGCATGTACGACCTTCGCGTTCGCACGTACGAGCGCGTCGAGGACATTCAGAAGTCCGATAGCGCGTTCGTTCTCACGACGCGATGTCAATCGGGAACGCGGCAGGTGACGGCCGCAAACGTCGTCCTGGCGGTGGGCGACATGCACCGGCCGCGCATGCTGAACATTCCCGGCGAGGACCTGCCCCACGTCTCGCACTATTTCGACGAGCCGCACAGGTACTTTCGCAAGAGGCTGATGATCGTGGGCGGCCGCAACTCCGCCGTCGAGGCGGCAATCCGCTGCGAGAGAATCGGAGCTGACGTCGCGATCAGCTACCGGAAGCAGACGTTTGACAGCAAGGCCGTCAAGTACTGGCTGACACCGGAGATCGAGATGTTGATCAAGATGGGCCGAATCGCGTACCACCCGCAGACGCTGCCGGTCGAGATCAAGCCCCACGCCGTGGCGATCCAGGCCGTCAACGGCGACCGCGCGTCGACAACGCTCGAGGCCGACTTCGTTCTGATTCTGACCGGCTACGAAATGGACACGACACTCTTCGAGATGGCCGGCGTGACCCTCAAGGGCGAGAACCGGGCGCCAACCTTCGACCCCGCGACGATGCAGACGAACGTACCGGGAATCTACGTCGCCGGCACCGCCGCCGCCGGCACGCAGAACCGATTCCGCCTGTTCATCGAGAACTGCCACGCGCACGTGGGGAAGATCGTCAAAGCCATTACGAACAACGACTGCCCCTTCACCGCCCGTGATGTGACGACCTCTGGCAAGTACACGCTGGAGACGTGAGCCCGGAGAGCGAGCGCCGTCGCAAGCGAAGAGCGAGCGACGGAATCCCCTCCCTTCCCTTCGCCTGCCCAACCACGAGCGATCAGTAAGCAACGGAGCGACGAAGGGTCACACGCGCCGAATCCCTCGATTCAGTAGGCGCGATTCCAGTGCTGCAGAACTATGCCGCCACCTGCACCATGCCGGCGTTGCCGCCCATGGCCGCGATCACGTGTACGGAATCCGTCTTCGCCAGATCAATCACCTGATCTGAATCGTTCTCACCCGAGAGATCCGGAACCACGATGGGCTTGGTGTGTTGCCCAGTATTGCTGCGAATCACCTTGGCGATCGTCTCGTCGGAAATCTTGACTTAGCTACCAATCGGAAACAGCGACATATAGTCGAGTAACGCACGAATGAAATCCGGATCAAAGCGGCCTCGTTTCGTCTCCATCAAGGCGACCTTCACCATGCTTTCGTATAGCGATAAAGCCGGTCGGTGTGGCCGCCAACCGCCCGCAGCCACAATGCTGTCGGCTGCGCCCGCAATCTTAGCCAGCGGATGGATGTAAGTGTCACGGCGCCCGCACGGATAACCCGAACCGTCGCACCTCTCGTGCATTTGGTAAGCCACCAGCAGCGTGGTTTGCGTGACCGATTTGGCTGACTCCAACAGATTGGCCGAATGGACCGAATGATTACGGATCGCCCACATTTCGTCTTCGGTAAGCGAGCGGGGGGGGGGCTAAGCGGATTGAATCGGAGACCTTGAGCATACCCATGTCGTGAAACAGGGCGCCTAGTCCCGCTTCGATCACCTGCTCCCGATCGAATCCCATGTAGAGGGCCAGGGTCATGGCCAAGACAGCCACGTTGACGCAGTGCCGAAACAAATAGTCTTCCTCGTTGCTCTTCTTGATTTGCATAGCCAGTACGGCAAGACTCGGGTCTCTGTAGAACATCTCGATAAATTGTGTAAGCAAGCCGACATCGCGGTTCAGCTCAACCGGCTTTCCGTCGTCCAACGCACTCAGCCATTGATCGCACTGCTGCACCGCCCGGCTGTAGCACTTCTTACCGGATTTCAACTCTTGTCGCAGCTCGGGTAAGCTGATTCGGGCCGTGCTTCCGCAGATCGCAGGCAGACCGGCATCAAATTATGCCTGATCTACGACGCGGTCGAGGCGATTCGTCGTGGGTGTCTGCAGGCGCTTGCCAGATTGGATGACCTGCGTTGTGTCGTTGCTCGGACGCTGTTTGGCAGTCTCAGATCTCTTCTTGGCTTTGTGAAAATCCTGGATGCCGTGGTTGCGTATTTGATCGATGAACCGCTGCGTTATTTCGTGACCGGCTCGCAGCAGCAGCACATCGTCATCGTCGAGAATGTCCCGATCCAAGATAGTGCCGACCTCCAATAATAGAACTGAGATATTCTCGTCATCGTTGGCCGTGTTGTCGTGCGAAGGAGCGCAGTCGCCGGGTTCTTCGAAGTTGGCTGATCTGGCCAACTTTCATCCACGTAAAGTTGGCCTTTGAATCCGGGTAATGTCAAATGAAAGAGTTCGACCACCTCGCCTGCCGGCAGGATGACCTTCCCGAGCGCATCGAACAAGTCGCCTGGCAGCGGTTGGCCAACCGGTAAGGGTTGTAGACAGAATCCTCCGGAACATTAATCAGACTTCCCAATCGCAGACAGAAAACGATGACGTCGCAACTAGGGAATCGCTGAGTTCCTGATTCTTATACGCATTCGGATTAATTTTCGCGCGCATGTTCGGCGCCTGTTAGGTTGCGCATTTGGCGTGTCCCTGTAATGACGTGAAGTGAGATTCCTTTGGCATGGAGGCCATAAATGGACATTCCGCTTCGCAATCCGTTTGACCTGGCTGAGCTGGACAGACGTGTCCGCGTCGAGAGCAATGCAAAGCAACGAGACCGCTACCACGCGGTGCGGCTGGCGATCGCTGGCGAACCGACGGGGACGATCATGGATAAGCTTGGCCGCAGCAAGAACTTTGTTCAACGCTGGTGCTATTTCTATCGAGACGGTGGGATCGACGCGGTCACCGA
>CAUZBA010000029.1:0-16082 GCA_963577635.1 Phycisphaerae bacterium | reverse complement strand
TGCTCGCCGACCTTTTCGCCGTCGATGAAGATGTCGGCATCGCCATCGACCGCACCGAACCACAGCGCCAGCGGGCCGCGCGTTTCGGGCATCTTGAACTTGATCGCGTACCAGCCGACACCGCGGCGCTCCTCGTCCTGGAAAGTCCAGTGCTTGTCGATGCGCATCGTGGTCCAATCGTCAAATGATTTCGCCTGATACCATTTGTCGGTCAGGCCGGTTTCCTCGTCCTGATTTTCGGCATCGAACTTGAAATGCCACTCGACCGGGAACGCGTAGACCTTGCCCACCTCGCCGAACGCGCGGTCTAGCTTGATCTTCCAGATGGGCAGCCGGCAGGTGGCGACCCGCTGCTTGGTTTCGACGGTCTCGGCCTTGGACTCCGCCGCGCCGAGAATGGCGTCACCCTCGGCGAGATACTTCTCGCCATAGTTGATGGTCGTGTTTGACTGGGGAATCTCCGTCAGGCGCAGCGCCCCGTACCCGTCGTGCAGAAAGTCGATGTAGCGAAGCACATCCGCGGCGCCGGCGCCGTAGAACAGGCGGCAGAACTCCTCCATCGTTTCGCGGTTGTCCAGATCGGGCCGCCACATGGCCCGGGCCAGCATGTAGTAACGCAGTTCGTGCATTTCCGTGCCGCGGCTCTGAGTCGTCTGGATGAAGAAGCCGCGCACGCCGTTGTCGCGCATGGCGCGGAAGTTGTCGGTGATGGCGGTCAGATTGGGACGCGGGTCGAGATAGCTGTCGGCCCCGTACACACCCACTCGAGTCCAGCAATAGAGTGCGCCGTCGCCGATCATCTTCTTAGAACGGCGAATCTGCGCCAGCGTATTGCGATTTCGCTCACTGGAGGGATCATCGAGCGGGACGCGATAGTCGGGAAGACTCACGATCTTCGTCACCACGTTGGAAGCGAACCTGCTCTTGTCAGGAAAGGACGTGTGATACATCATCGCCTCGACGGCGACGTTGGGGTATTCGTCCGCCAGCGGGTTGGCGACGGCGTTGACGAAACGCACGTAGGTCGCCCCCTCGTTGACCCCCTCTTCGGTGTTGATCGCCACGCACGTGTCACACTTGCAGAACCAGGGCGTATCGTTGACCGTGACGTTGACGAGGTACTTGTTGTGAATGTCGGCCTTCACGTCGTCCCCCAGCCACCCCCGGGCCGTTTCGAGGGCCACCTCGGCGACCTCGGGGTTGCTCATGCACAACTGCGTGATGATGCCGTCGTAGGTGCGGCGCCGTTTGCCCTCGATCATCGCGAAATACTCGGGGTGATCGTCGAAGTACTTCTCGGGCGATACCAGCGCGGAGAACGTGTGTGTCGGCGGTCCGATCCATTTCACGCCGCCGAGCGTCGAGTTCGCGACCGCGAAGGACAGACCGTTCATCCGGTTGCGCACGATGGAGCTGCCGCCGAGTGCTTCCCAGATGGTGCGGTGCTCGAAGGGGGGTGCGTACGCGCGTGACTTCACGTCCACGTTCAGCTTCGCCATAGTCGGCACGTGGGTGACCTTCGCGGTCAGAAAACGTACGCCCAGCTCCACGTCGAGGAAGTCGTAGACGCCGTAGAGGGTTCCCCGTGGAAGGTTGCCCATGATGAACAGCTTCGGGCCCTCGCGGACGATGGAGAAACCTTCCCAGTTATCCGTTTTGAGATGGGCCGGAACGTCTTCCGCCCGCTTGCGACTGGTCTTACCGAGGACGATCTCCAAGTCCGTCGCGGAACCGGAATCGTCATGGACCGGAAACTCGGCCCCGGTCATCCGCCAGAGGAAATGCGCCAACTCCCTGGCGGCGAGCTCTTCTCCGGCGTGCGCGTCCCTGGGAATGACGATCGTGTATCGCGTCCGGCCGCTGTCGGCCAGCAGGATCGGGGCGACGTTTCCCGCAGGCACGGACGGCCCGAATGTTGCGAAGATGAGCGAGCAGACGATGGTGGCTTTGAGTGTTGTTGATGACATTGAAATATTTCCCAACACCTCGTTGGTCGCCGCAAGCGAGCCAGGCCCATGGGTACAAGCGTCACGTCTGCACGGGCTGCAGGGCGTTGCCCTGCAGCCACGGGGTAAACGTGCATGCGCAGATGAGGGGCAGATCGTCGCAAACGAAAGGCACAGTAGAACAAAGAAGCGCAAAACCGATTTTCTGCGTTCCTGCGCTTTCTCCTCCACCCCAAGATCTATCCTGTAGATCTCCCTTCCCATCCTGTAGATCCTGTCAACTCCCCTCCCCTCTGCTTTTCTGCTCTTACTACCTGTCCACCTGCCCCATCACCACGTCGATCGACCCGATGATCGCGGGGACGTCGGCGAGCAGGCAGTTGCGGGCGACTTCGTTGAGCACCGCGAGGTTGCAGAAGGTCGCGGCCCGGGCCTTGCAGCGGTACGGTATCGGTCCGCCGCGGCTTTCGAGGTAGAAACCCAGGATACCGCGGGGATTTTCCGTCTCGACGTAGACCTCGCCGGGGTCGGGCTTGAAGTTGCGCGGCAGCTTGACGCGATACTTCGCCTCGTCGCCCGAATCGGGGATCATCTTGAGGCACTGGCGGATGATGCCGCAGCACTGTTGCATCTCGTGCATGCGGACGATGTAGCGGTCCCAGCAGTCGCCGAGCGTGCCCTGCTCGCCGCGGCCGACGATCACGTCGAACTCCAGCTCGGGATAGAGGCTGTAGGGCCGGCTGCGGCGCAGGTCGTACGGGATGCCGCTGCCGCGGATGACCGGCCCGGTCAGGGCCCAGCGGGTCGCCACGTCCTTCGTGATCACGCCGACGTCGGCGGTGCGCTTGATGAAGATGTGGTTGTAGCTCAATAGCGCGTTGTATTCAACGAGCTTCGGCTCGAAATAGTCGAGGAACTCCTCGACCTTGTTGAGCATGTCCGGCGTCATGTCGTGCGTGGAGCCGCCGATCGTCAGGTAGCTGTAGGTGAGCCGGGCGCCGCAGACCATCTCGAACAGATCCAGGATGTACTCCCGTTCGCGAAAGGAATACAGGAACGGCGTGAACGCGCCTATGTCCAGGCCGTAGGTGCCGAAGCTGACCAGGTGCGAGGCGATGCGGTTCAATTCGCAAATGATGATGCGGATGAACTCCGCCCGCCGCGTCAGCTCGATGTCGGCCAGCCGTTCGACGGCCCGGCAGAATGCCCAGTTCTCGTTCATCCCCGCGAGGTAGTCCATCCGGTCGGTGTAGGGAATGTACTGGTAGTACGGCACGTTCTCGCCGATCTTCTCGGCGCAGCGGTGCAGGTACCCGATGTGCGGCACCGCTTCGAGGACCATCTCGCCGTCCGTGCGCAGCACGACGCGCAGCACACCGTGCGTCGACGGGTGCTGCGGACCCATGTTGACCAGCATCTCCTCGGTCTGAACGTCGACCTGATCGGTGTCCGCGCCCTCGGGCCGCTGAATGACGTAGGTTTGTTCGGTCTGAGAGTCGGTCGCGGTCATGGGGGTGGATTGTAGCGGTAGTCAGTGAGTGCTCAAACTGAGCTGAGGATGGGAAGTAGGAGAAGCGACGTAGCGACGGAGCGACGAAGGGAAGAGCAGAGCGAGCGAACAGCGAGCACCACCCCTCCGTCGCTAAAAGGATGCGAACACACCAATAGCGGCAAGTTCCATAGGACAGGTCAATGTAATGGTTCCCCCTCCCCTTCCTCTTCAGGCGCTCGAATCCACTTCGACCGGTTCCTTACCCTCGAACGCCTCGGCGAGTTGCTCGCGCAGCGGAGACTTTGCCGATTTGCCGCCGTTGTCCGGCTCTTCAGTCGTCGCGGCCGCGACGCTTTGAGGTTCGGCCGCGGCGGCCGAGGCGGTGCCGCGATCGGCGTCAACCGCCGCTCGGTCGATCTTCCCGTCGGCGCCGACCTGGTCGAAGCGCACGGCGACCTGCTTGGAGACGCCGCGCTCCTGCATGGTGATGCCGTACAGGACGTCGGCGGCCTGCATCGTCCTCTTGTGGTGGGTGATGACGATGAAGTGCGAGCGGTCGAGGAAGCTGCGGACCACGCCCACAAAGCGCTCGACGTTGCTCTCGTCGAGTGCCGCGTCAACCTCGTCCAGGAGACAGAAGGGGCTGGGCTTGGCCTCGAAGACGGCCATGAGCAGGGCCACGGCGGTCATCGACTTTTCACCGCCGGAAAGCAGCGAAATCGAGCGCGGCTCCTTGCCCGGAGGCTTGGCGATGATCTCGATGCCGGATTCCAGGACGTCGATGTTACCGTCCTCGTCGCCCTGAAGGATCAGGTCGGCGCGGCCGCCGCCGAACAGACGCCGGAACAGGCCGTTCTGGCCGGCGAAGTTTTCCCGGATTCGATTGAACGTCGTCTCGAAGCGCTGCCGCGAGTCCTCGTTGATCTGCTTGATCAACTGCTCGAGCTGGGATTTGGCCGTGTCGATGTCGTCGAGCTGTTCGGCGACTTCACGCTGCTGATGCTCGAGATCGTCCTGCTCCTCGATCGCCTCGATATTGACCGACCCCAGACGGTTGAGCTTGCCGCGCAGTTCGTGAATTCGCGTCTCCACAGCGTCCCATTCGATGTCGAAGGGATTTGCCAGTGCGGCTTGGGCTTCCGCGTCCGGCTGCGAATCCGCGACCGCGTCGCTGTTCAGTGACAAATCATCGGCGTCGGGGTCGGAATCGGTATCGACCTCCTGCTCGCCCGCCACCACTGCCTTCTCATACGCGTCGCGAACGTCCATATCGAGCTGTTCGCGGCCGCGCTGCTCGACGGAATCGATCTTGACTTCGAGCTCGCGCTGATCGATCTGAAGCTGGTGGATCTGCTCGTCGCACGATTCGACTTCGTGCCGCTTGCCTTCGAGCGTTTCGCGGGCATCGCGAAGCGACGACTCGACCTTGTCCAGGCGATGCTGCGCCAGGTCGCAACGCACGGTCAGCTCGCGCAGACGCGTGTCGATCTTCTCGACGTCGCCTTGAGCCGCCGCGACGGTCGTCTGCAGTTCGTCGATGCGCGAGCCGTGCTGCTCGACCTGGCTCTGGAGCATCGCGTGCTGACGGTCGATGTCGGCCGAGGCGATCTCGATCTGGCGAACCTGCCGTTCGGCACTGCTGCACTGTTCGGCGGTCTTACCCGATTCAACGCGCACGGCGGTCACGGCTTCGTGGGCCCCGTCCTCCTTGCCGGCCAGGTCTTCGATCTGACGTCCGAGCGCGTCGATCGACTCCTGCCGCGCTGCCAAAGTCTGCTCGAGCTGCTCGGCCTCGTTCTGGTGATCGCGGCGTTTCGTGTCGGCGTCGTGGAGCTGGCGGTGGATCTGCTCAGTCTCCGTGGCCAGAACCGGCTGTTCGCGCTCGAGCGTGGCGATCTGGTGATTCAATGTTTCCAGCCGGCTGGTCAGCTCGACGCGCAGCGTGTTGGCGTCGTAGATCGATTGCCGCAATTCCCCGGTCACGGACTCGACATGCCTGGCGCGATCGCTCAACTGCGTCAACGCCTGCTGCTGCGCGGCGACCTCCTCGTCGACCCGGCGAATCTGCGACTCCAGGCTGGCCAGTTCGCTGCGGCGGCTGATGACGCCCGGCACGCCGTTGGCGCCAGTTGTCGGGCCGACGACCACGCGCCCGTCTACCTCCAGCAGGTCTCCTGCGGGGGTGACGAAACGTGTTCCGGCGGGGACGTCGTCGCGCAGGCGCACGGCAAGATCGAGGCTGTCGACCAGCAGCGTCCGCCCGAGCAGATGCTGCGCCACCGGCGCCATGGACTCGGCGTAGCGCACCAGGTCCAGGACGCGGCGCGTGTTCATCGGCGGCGGCCCTTCGTGGTTGTTTTTGCTGCCACACTGATCGACCGCGAGGAAGGTGACGCGGCCCGAGAGGGCTTTGATCGGGTCGACCTGATCGTCGCGACTCACCAGATCGGCCAGCCGGTCGATGACCAGCGTCTGCTGATGGTCGCCCAGTGACGCCTCGATCACTTTCGCGTGTTCAACATCCGTTTCGAACTGGTCGGCGAGCAGGCCGCGCACGAACCGGAACGGGCCGGTCCCTGCCGTGTCGGCGGCGTGGCGCGCCAGCACCGCCTTGACCGGGTCGGCCAGCCCTTCCTGGTTGTCCTGCATCTCCTGAAGCAGAGCCCGGCGCGAATCCAGGCCGCTGCGGCCCTGCTTCAATTCCGCCAGTTGATTGGCCAATTGTTGCTGTCGCCCGGTCAGTTGCGACCCCTGCTGCTGCAGGGCCTCGATCTGGCGGGTTTCGGCGGCGATCAATTCCGAGACCTCGGCCAGTTTTTCGGTCGCCTCATCGCGGCCGGTGAGCATCAGGTCCAGATCCTCCGCCACGCGCGAGGCTCGCTCGTCGAGCTTTACCCGCGTGGACTGCAGGCTCTGCTTGAAGTCCCCGATCGATTGAATCTGGTTGTTCAGCTGCGTGGTGCGGCGCATCAGGTCGATCACGCCGGCCTTCTCGTCCTCAAGGGCGAGGCGCTTTTCGTTCAGCTCGTGCTGCACGCGCCGGTGGTCGTCCTGCGCCGAATGGAACCGACGCTCCATCTCGGCCTGCGCCTCGCGCAGGCGAGTGACTTCGGCGAGCTGCTCGTCGCGCTCCTGATGAAGCTGGGCCGTGCGCTGCGACAGCTCGGCCAGGCGCTTGCGGTCCAGCTCGATCTGCGCCTCGACATCCGCCAACGTGGATCGGGCGAATTCGCCACGCTGTTCGGCCTGCTGCCGACTCGATTCGGACCGCAGCCGTTCGTGCTCCAGTTGCTTCTGTTCGCCGAGAACGGATTGCCTCTCCGTCTCGGAGTCGGAAAGGCGCTGCTCCTGGTCGGCCAGGGCGCGGGCGACCGCCGAGCGGGCGTCGCCGGCCTGTTCCAGGCGGTCGGTCAGCGTGGCGAGGTCGTGGCGTAACCGGTGGAACTCGGCGAGAATGAATTGCAGCTGCAACTCGCGCAGCTCGCCGGCGTACTCCTGGTAGTGCCTGGCCCTGGTGGCCTGGAGCTTCACCGAACGAAGCCGACGCTCGGTGTCCGCCAGCCTCTGTCGGCAGACCATCAGGTTCTGCTCCGTCCTTTCGAGCTTGCGTATCGACTCTTTCTTGCGGGCCTTGAAGCGGCTGATGCCGGCGGCTTCCTCGAAGATCTCGCGCCGTTCGGCCGGATTCGACTGCAGCAGCACATCCACCTTGCCCTGCTCGATCACCGAGTACGCGTCGGTGCCGACGCCGGTGTCCATGAACAATTCGCGGATGTCGCGAAGGCGGGCCCGCTGCTTGTTGATCAGGTATTCGCTCGACCCGTCGCGGTAGAGTTGGCGCGTCACGCTGACGGTGTCGGCATCCAGGGGCAGTGTGCGGCGGTGCGAGGGCGCCTCGGCCGACGACGCGCCCTCGTCGTGGGATGTCGAATCACCACGCGTCAACTCTTCGCTCGCGGCTCCGGGTCCGGCTTCGGGTCCGGACAACGGCACTGGCGGGTTGTCGAAGGTCAGCGTGACGCTGGCGAACCCGGACGGCTTGCGCGTGGACGACCCGTTGAAGATCATGTCCATCATCGCCCCGCCGCGCAGGCTCTTGGCGGACAACTCGCCAAGCACCCACTTGATGGCGTCAACGATGTTGCTCTTGCCGCACCCGTTGGGTCCGACCACGCCGACGATGGGATGATCGAAGCGGATCTCTGTGCGGTCGGCGAACGATTTGAAGCCGACCAGAGTGACCTTGGCTAACCGCATACGCCCAGACCTCCTGTCAATTATCGGCCCGTCCCTGGACCGTGGCTCAAAATCAGGCTGATGGGGCCGCAGCCCCCGGGGATGCTCAATTGTGGGGGCGAATCCCGGTCAGCCCGTTGGGCCGCCGCCTGCCCGCCCTCGATATTCTGGCTCGCCATCTTTCTGGCCCGAAACGCTAGTTTCCACCCTGCCATCAGTTACGGCTGCGTATTATCGGCGGTTTGCGCCGCGGACTCAACCGGGGCTCCCTTCTGCCTGCCCGGCAGGCCGGCAGTGGGCACGGCGGTTTCGGGGCGGTCCAATCCCGGCAAACGGTTGCGGAACTGCTCCACCGCGGTCACCAGGGCACTTTGGCGAACCACGACCGGCGTGCGGATGTGGCCGTCCATGCTGAGTTGAATCAGGGCGCCGACGACCTCGCCGTAGCTCAGATCCAGGCCGTCGTGGGGTGTCTCGGCGCTGGGTCGGTGGCCCATCAGGAGGATCAGGTTGGCGACGGTCGGGGCGATCTGGGCGGTTCGGGCTTTGGCACCCTGTGGCGGCTGGTAGAAGACGTTCACGACCGACTGGGGCGACTCGGCCTTGAGCATCAGGCGATCTTCCCAGAGCCGTACCAGCAGAGGCGTCTGGAACGGCATGCGCGCACCGAATACCGCGATCCGCGGAAAGTCATCCTGAATAATGTAGATCAGGGGTTTCTGCGCCGGCAGCAGGTCGAGAATAAACTTTGCATCCTTGCGCCCGCCGATGACGGTGCGGCGCAATCTATGGGCGTCGTGCAGCGCCAGGCTCTCGTACGCGGCGAGGCGCACCCGACGATCATCATCATCCAGCACATCGAGCAGGGCATCCGTGGAGGCGATGCTCTCCGGCAGATGCACCAGCAGCGCCGCCGCCTTGACGCGATTCTCTACGTCGGTATCGCGGCACAGCGTCAGCAGTCCCTCGACGGCCTGCCCGTCCTTGAGGCGCGCCCCGGCTTCCAGGGCGGCAAGGCGCACCACCGGGTCGGCGTCGCGGTAGCGGCCGCGGATCACTGGGAGGGCCTTGTTGCCCAGGGCCTGCCATGCCAGGCAAACCTCGTCGGAGAGCCGTGGATTCGCCGACAACAGATCGGCAAGCGTGTTGGCCTTGACCTGCTCGAAGTCGGCGCTGCGATCCAGAAACAGGTGCCCGATCAGCCGCAGAAATCGACCCGGTTCGCCCTGGAACCTAGTGGGAATGTAGACGCGGATGCTCCTGTCGTCCACGGCGTTGGCGCTGGGCTTGTGATCCTGCGGCCCCTTGGAGAACCGTTCGTTGATCCGATTGGCGATCAGGTCGCTGCGGGCCCAGCTGGCTTGATTCAGCACCAGAGATATTCGTCGGTCGCTCAGAACCACGCCGCCCGAGATGAC
Organism: Phycisphaerae bacterium; assembly: GCA_963577635.1. GTDB lineage: Bacteria > Planctomycetota > Phycisphaerae > Phycisphaerales > Phycisphaeraceae > CAUZBA01. The sequence goes on along the minus strand of CAUZBA010000029.1, from coordinate 6,990 downwards.
CGCCGCGCTACGCGGCAATCCCTTTTGTGGTTCTGCATCCGCATCGGATGCGCGGTGCGGATCGACGTGGATGGCGCCGCGTGCCCTGGCCAACGGCCGGGCGAACTGCATCGACCGGTTGGCGCCGTCAATCGCCAGATCGCATGTGTACAACTGCCCGTGCTCGAGGCTGGTGGTCTGGGTGTCTTCGTCCAGCGCGCTGACCAGCACATCGATCCGCGCTCCCTTGCTGGATCCCGGCGGAATCAGGGCCTCGACCTTTACCGCCGCGGTGCTGGTGTCGGCCATGACCCTGTCCGCAGACAGATGTCCCATATTCAGCGTGCTTCGTCCGAAGCCGCCCTTGCGCAGCAGATTAAGGAACCATTGCCGCATGGTGCTGGGCACGCTGTTCGAGCCGGTGCCCTTGAGTTGCGTGATGACGCCCCAACCGCTGACCAGCAGAGGCTGGGCGTCAGCCGGACGCACACTGGCCAGCGAGCCGACCGTCCCGTGGAGGAACGCCGGACCGGTGAATACGGGCACGGCCGGTGCGCTGGACATGATCTGCGGTTCGGTCTCGCAGCCGCCCAGCGCGACCGCCACGGCCGCAATTGCCCATGCGTGCCGCCGGCGCCCACGACCGGCGTCGAACAATCGTTTCTGATTCGCGGTCATTTGTAAGTCGCTGGAGGGATCTACGGCGAGGGATCTACCGCGTGGCGTATACCCGATATTTTCCGCACGGGGCGAGCTTCAGTCAACCACACCGAGACCCAGGAGGCGTACGCCACGCTGTTACACTACGTTCAATGCAGGATGTCCCCGCGCTTCGATGGATTGGCAGTTGCGAGGTTGCCGACGGCGACGCGGCGAATCCCATCGCATCCTGATCGGCCGACCCCGCCTGAAACGCCGGAATCCGGGCATTTGCGGCCAACGGGCGGCCCGGCGGCCAGGGTTCACGCCATGATCCAGACGACAGCAACGCCTGAGGGACTCGCCGATTCTGCTCATGCCGAAGCCGAACCGACCGCACCGGGCGCCGACCTGCTCGATAATCCGCGGGTCGCGACGATGCTTCCGTCGCAACTGCTGCAGGGCGGCGAGATCATCGTGCTGCTGATCAAACCTAGCCCGTGGTTTATTCTGCTGGAATCACTCGGTGCCCTGGGGGTGCTGGCGATCGTTCTGGCGTGCGGCATGACGCTGATCGACGCCGGGTTCATCGATCGATCCAACCTGGGTCTGTTGATCGAGGGCGTCGGTCTGGTGGCGATGCTGCGTCTGTTCTGGCAGTTTCTCGAATGGATCAGCCGCGTCTACGTGTTGACCGATCGGCGCATCCTGCGCGTCAAGGGGGTCCTGCGCGTCGAGGTCTTTGAGGCTTCATTGAAGAACGTCCAGCACACCACGACCGTCTTTTCGATACGCGAGCGCCTGTTCGGCCTCGGAACGATCGGCTTCGCCACCGCGGGCACCGCGATGCACGAGGCGGCCTGGACGATGATTGCCCGACCGCTGGAGGTGAATCAGATCGTCGTGGAGACGATGAATCGGTATCGCTAAGCGCGGAGAGCAGGAAAGCGGAAGAGCAAGAGAGCAGGAAATGGGGAAACCAGCAGTAGAACGAAAGTGTGCCTACCCGATTTCCTGATGTTCCGCTCTCCTGCTCTGCTGCGCTATTCCCGCCGTCTTATGCGCACGGACGCCGCATGCCCGTCCAATCCCTCGGCTTCGGCCAGGCGCGCAATCGCCTCGACCTGCCCGCACTCCATCCCCTCGCGATAGCAGACGGTTCCGGTGCGCTTCAAGAACGTGTAGACGCTGACGCCGCTGGTGTAGCGAGCGGTGCCGCCGGTGGGCAGGCAATGGCTGGGCCCGGCGTAGTAGTCGCCGGCGGCCACGGGCGTTCGGTCACCGAGGAAAATCTCCCCGGCGTCGCGGATCTGTGACATCAACCGATCGGGGTCGACGACGGCCAGGTTGACGTGCTCGCAGGCGACGTGGTCGGCCACGGCCGCCGCGGCCGATCGGTCCGCGACGAGCACCGCGCACGATTCATCGGCCATGGCGGACTCGATCGCGTCGCGCCGAGACCGCTGCGGCAGTTGGGCGCGCATCTCGCTGACGATCCGGTCGATGACGTCGGTCGACCAGGCCACAAGCACGCACCGGCCCGGATCATGCTCGGCCTGGGCGATCAGGTCCGCCGCGACCGCGGCGGGATCGGCGCTGCCGTCGGCAATCGAAAGGATCTCGCTGGGCCCGTAAAACCCGCCATCCGTCCCGACGACGCCGTTGAGCTGCGCTTTGGCAATCTGGACGTAGACATTGCCCGGCCCGGCGATCAGGTCGACCCGCTCGATGCTCTGGGTTCCGAACGCAAGCGCTGCGACGGCCTGGGCGCCGCCGACGCGGTAGAGCGTTTCGATCCCGAGCTCGTGGCACGTGGCGGCGACGATCGGCGGCTGCGTCGCCGCATCGGGTTCGCGGTTCGTCGGCGGCGGATGAATCACCGCGATGCGTCGTGGATCGACCCCCGCAACCTGCGCCGGCACCGCAAGCATGATCAGCGTCGAGAACAGCGCGGCGGCCCCCCCCGGAACCGTCAGACCGGCGCTGCGGACTGCGGTGAAACGCAATCCCAACTCGGCGCGATCGACCGTGATCGGCTCCGGATCCTTCGGCTTGATGTGCGTCTGGTAAGCGAGGACGTTCGCGATCGCCTCCCGAATGGTCTTCATCAGGGCGGCGTCAACGCCCTTGGCGGCCGCCGCCATTTCCCGCGGCGACACGCGGATCTGGTCTGCGTCGAAATTCGGATCCACCCACCGGCGCATGCATCGGACGACCGCATCGTCGCCGTCGCGGCGCACCTCGTCGATCACACCGGCCACCGTCCGGGCGGCGTCGCCGCGGCCCGATGCGTCGGCCCGCCATCGCGCCAGCAGCGCGTCGAACCGGTCGCGATCGGCGTCGCCTCTCAAGTCGTAGATGGGAATGGGGGCGTCCAAGTTTTTACTCAGACTGAGCGGTTGACATGGGCCGGGAGAAGCGACAGAGCGACGGAGGGACGGAGCGACGGAGGGAAATCGTGGGACGCAAGCGAATATCCTTGCAAAACCAAAGGCTACATCCTACCTGGTCGAACGTCATTGGATCGTCGTCACACACGGCTGACGCTTCAATCAACGACCATTCGTCGCTCCGTCGCTTGGAATCTGTCTCAATTGTCACCGGAATGTTAGTTACGCCCAGACTGCCGACTTGGATCACTCAGTTTGCGTGTTACGTTCTGCGGCTAAACGCCGCGCCGGACTTTTCGATCAGTCCTCTGATTTCGAGCATCGTCAGGTCGGACTAAATGGTCTTCACGGCCAACCCCGTCTCGGCGGCAATCTGATCCAGACCAAGCGGTTCGGCGAGTGATGCGACGATCCGGTTCTGAGTTTCTGTAAGGCTCCGTTCCGCCGTCTGCCCGCCGTCGCGCGATCGATCGTCCGCGGCCACGGCGGCGCGCAGCGTCCGGCCGGTCTCGCCCAGTGCGTCGAGAACATCCGCGACGTTCGTCACCAGCGTCGCCCAACCTTCCCGGATCATCCGGTGGCATCCCGCCGAAGCGCGCGAATCGACGCGGCCCGGGACGGCCATCACCTCGCGCCCATGCTCTTCGGCCGCAAGGCGCGCGGTGACCATGGCCCCGCTGCGCCCGGCGGCTTCGACGACCAGCACGCCAAGGGCAAGACCGGAAATGATTCGATTGCGGCGCGGAAAGTTTTCGGCCAGCGGCGGCGCGGTCATCGGCAACTCGCTGAGAACAGCCCCGCAGCCGTCCGCAATCCGGTCGAACAACGCCGCGTGACTCTGCGGGTACGGTCGGGCCAGGCCGCTGCCGAGCACGGCAATAGTACGACCGCCGCTGCGCAGCGCCGCCAGATGGGCCGCGGCGTCGATGCCATAGGCGCCGCCGCTGACGATGCACAGTCCCGCCGCCGTACTGAGCGACGTGAGCCGATCTGCCTGTTCGCGTCCGTAGTGTGTACATCGCCGCGAACCGACCACCGCCAGCGCCACGGCGTCGTCTTCGCGCAGTTCCCCGCGCAGATAGAGCAGCGGCGGCGCGTCGGGTATGTGCACCAGCCCTCTGGGATAGTCGTCGTCCGACGGCGTCACAAGGCTCACGCCGTGCCGCTCGATCAATTCCCACTCGGCGTCGACGGCCCGCCCGTCCGCCAGACCGTCCAATTCATATCGAAATTGAGCCGCCTTCTTGCGGCCGATCCCCCGGATCGATTCGAGCGCGCCAACGCCCGCCTGAACGACCGCCGCTGCCGTACCCATCGCCTCCACGCAACGGCGCGTCAGCGTCGACCCCAGACCGGGCACGAGCGTCAATGTCAAAAGCGCTCGCAGTTCACGATCGTCCATGACGGGAAAGTGTAGCAACCAAATAAAAATGCCCGCCCCAATTTCTTGGGACGGGCTCGTTCTTTGGGCGAGCTGTGCAGGTGCAGGCCCGTCGGACTGCCTACCTACGCAGCCCACCTCATACAGTCACTAGACACTAGACCACCCCCTTTCCAGAAAAGAACCTTCCAAGCCGTCGCGTCGCTGCCGGCCACCCGCGCGACTCTACGCCAATGGTCAAGTGCCACTGGCCCGATGTCATGCGGACCATCCGGGGCGCCGCCGCCGGACCATTCCTGCCCCGTGACGTCTCAAGGGGCACAACGCCCGCCGAGGATAGGGACTGCCCCGACGCTCGACGGCCCCTTTACCGCCCTCACAACCGCTTGCGGGGTTTCCCCGCAGGGCTGGGCGGGTCTGAGGCAGCAATGTAATTAGCGACAGGTAGCGGCAGGAGTCAATACCCCGCCAGGCCGACAGGGTCACTTCTTGGAACCTTTGGATCGACTCGGTAACCCCAGTAAAATCTTGTGCTTGCGCTTAATGAGGTCCATGAGATGAATGACCTCGGTGCTCGCTGAAAGGTTCCAGACGGCCCATTGGATCTCAACGGCACATTTCGCTGAGCGTATGCCGTTTCGAATGAACTTGTTGAGGCGCCGCATCGGAAGATGCCCGATAACATTATTGGTCAATGGAACGCACACCAGCGGGCCAGAATTTCTCGGCACGAGGTAGGCCAGAACCTGCACGGCCTCACCGTTCTGGCCAAGTAACTGGTACTCGATCGTCCATTTCCAGGCCGGCCCGTACCAGGTCAGAGCACGACCGACACGCTCCAAACCATCGATGTTCGAGATGAGGGTGGAGAATGCTCGCCTCGGTTGATCGTCGATCGGCTTGACCAACTGGTTCAGTTCGGGCTCGGACCAGCGATCCTCCCAGGGCAGTCGCGTTTTCGTGGCAGTCTGCTGGTTCATGTCGAAATGGAATCTCTCCACAGTCGGATTATTCTAGGCTGGGTTGCGCGGCGTGCCGTTCGGATGCAACCGCATTGTAAGGAAATAAAATGTAAGTAGTTACGTCTCAATACGCACCTCGAGAATCCTCGGCCACGATTAAGGCAACCGAAGCGTGTCTCGAAAGGATCGACGCTCCCCAGTGACTACGGGGGTAGTTTACCAGATCCGGGGAAAATGGGCAAACGGTCGGTTTATGTACGATCGAGAATCCGACGTCTCGGGCCGGGAAAATCTGGATGAATGATCAATGATACGGCTGCCGTCACACCGTGAGACAATCGTGATCATGGCCAAGGCGGCCGTGCCGGGCCGCGTCAAGACGCGTCTTTGCAGTCAATTTACACCCGAACAGGCTGCCGGCATTCACGAGGCGATGCTCAAGTGCACGCTCGCGAGGGTTGCCCAATGTTTCGCCGACGGCGAAGACTCGGCGCTGAAGCTGTCACTTGACGATACGCTGGCACCCACGGCCGAAACGGTCCGGGCACTGCCGGAAAACCCGTGGCACGTGATCGATCAGGGAGGCGGCGACCTCGGCGAGCGGCTGGCCTACGTGTGGCGGCTGATCGGTGGAGGACCCACGATTTTTCTGGGTAGCGACAGCCCGGACGTACCCGCCGAGGCGCTTCGAAGTATCGGGCCTGCTCTTGAGCAGGCCGAGGTCGTCATGGGGCCCGTTGGCGACGGTGGCTACTGGACGATCGCCGGCCGACGATATCACGGGCAACTTTTCGGCGATGTCGACTGGGGCTCAGCCGACGTGTACCATCAGACCCGAAAAGCAGCCGAGAAAACGGGATTAACCGTCGGCGAGGTACAACGATGGCACGACGTGGACACCCCGTGTGATCTACAGGCACTGCGACAGCGTCTTGCCTCGACCCGCGAAGCAGCCCTGACACAGCTGCGAAACCGCCTCGACGATCTATGCAAGGGCACCGCACGATGAATCCGCAGAACCCCGACCTGCCGACAAAGGCGCCTCCCGTCGAGGTCAAAGCCGGCCAGGGCGATCAGGAACAGATGGATCTGAGCCGGTCCTCGATTCTGATCGTCGACGACAACGCTCAGAACGTGGAACTGCTACAGGCGTACCTCGAATCACTTCCCTGCACCATACACACCGCGTTCGACGGCGAACAAGCCATTCGCTTCATCGAGGACGCCGAGCAGACGACGCCCGACCTGATCCTCCTGGACATCATGATGCCGCGCATGAGCGGCTTCGAGGTGTGCCGCAAACTCAAGGATGACCCGGCGACACGTTCGATCCCGGTCATGATGGTGACGGCCCTCAACGAACTGGGTGACATCGAGCGTGGCGTGGAATCAGGCACCGATGACTTCCTGACCAAGCCGGTCAACAAGCTGGAACTGATCACCCGGGTCAAGTCTCTTCTGCGTGTGCGACACCTCAAACGCGAACTCGACCGGACCATGGCCTACATCCAGGACATCGAAGGTCGCCAGAGCCCGGGGGCGGCGGGTTAGCCCGCATTTCTCACCAGTTTCGCCGCTCGGTGGTGTAACGACCAGCGGTGTTGAGACTTGAGGCGGGGCCTTTGATACTCGGCCGGTG
>CAUZBA010000028.1:0-16369 GCA_963577635.1 Phycisphaerae bacterium | reverse complement strand
AGCGCCGTGCGCATCACGTTGTGACTGGAATCGGCGTTACGCATAAACATCCTCGAACGCGTCCTGTGGATCGGGCATCGGGCTGCCGGCCGCGAACTTCTCGGCTTCGTCCATGAGCCTGGCTACTTCGTCGCGCATCTGCGCGTCGCCCTTCGCGTCCGAAACGCCGCGGTCGAAAAGGGCGCGCTGCGTGCGCTCGATCGGGTCCTTCTGCTTCCACGAGGACACCTGGTCGTCCGGGCGCGGGTCGGGCCGGGCGAACACCGAATGGCCTTCCCAGCGGTATGTTTTGCACTCGATCAGGCACGGACCGTCGCCGCGGCGGGCGTTGTTGACCGCGGGCTCGGTCGCGGCGACAACCGCCTCCACGTCGTTGCCGTCAACAATGTGGCCGGGCATCCCGTAGGACGCCGCCCGGTCGGCCACGTTGGCGACCGACGTGGTCACTTCGAAGTCCGCGCTCAGTGCCCAGTGATTGTTTTCGCAGACGAACACGACACCCAGCTTCTGGATCGCGGCCATGTTCAGCGCCTCGTGGAACGATCCCTGGTTGCACGCGCCTTCACCGAAAAAACAGGCGACAACGCGGTCGTGACCCAGGGCGCGGCAGCCCATGGCGGCGCCCACGGCGATGGGGATGCCGCCGCCCACGATGCCGTCGGCGCCCAGCATGCCCGCGCTGACGTCGGCGATGTGCATGCTGCCGCCCTTACCTTTGCAATAGCCGGTTCCGCGGCCGAATATTTCGGCGAGCATCCGGTTCACGTCGAGACCGCGGGCAATCGCATGACCGTGACCGCGGTGCGTGCTGGTCACGTAATCGTCGTCACGCAATGCCGCGCTGACGCCGACGCCGACCGCTTCCATGCCGGTATAAGTGTGCGCCGCGCCCTGGACCAGGCCGCGCTTGTGGCAAGCCAGCACCTTCTGCTCGAACGCGCGGATCGTGAGCATCTGCCGGTAAAGCGCCAGCAAGCGCTCGTCGCTCAGTTTTTTTGCTTTGCGACTCATTCAGCCTCGATCGACCGTCGCCCCGGGCGGGCTGAGGAGGATTTTCACTCCGTCGCCACTCTCGAGGCGACCGAACGCCTGTTCCCATTGATCCAACGCCAGGACACCCGACACCAGGGGTTTGATATCGATGATTCCCTTGGCCATCAGGTCCAGCGCCCGGTCGAACGAATTCCAGGTGTGGGCGAACGAGCCGATAACGCTGACCTCACGGAACGCGATCTGTGAGTAGTTCACGGTGATGGGGCCGTCGAACAGACCCAGTTGAATGATGGTGCCGCGCTTGCGCGTGCACTGGTACGCCGCCTCCACCGATGGGGCGGCGCCCGAGGCCTCGACCGTGATATCCACGCCACCCTGTGCTTCGCAGAAGGGCTTGATCTCGTCCACGAGGCTGGCCGTATCGACGGTGACGGTCAGGTCGGCGCCAACCTCGGCTGCCAGCTTCAAACGCGCCGCGTCCTTGCTGATCCCCGCGACGATCACCCGCGCCCCGTGCGCCTTGGCGACCATCGCGGCGAGCAATCCGATCGGACCCGGTCCGGTGACCAGGACGACCTGCCCGGCCGAAACGTTTGTGCGCTCGATCAGGGCGTGTACGCACACGGCCAGCGGCTCGGTCATGGCGCCCGCGATGAAATCCACGTTCTGCGGCAGTTGGTGAATGGCTTCCTGGCGCACGACCGCGTGCTCACAAAACCCGCCGTTGACGTGCACGCCGTAAACCCTTCGCTTGGGGCAACTGTTGGTTTCGCCGCGCTGGCAGAAGGCACACTCGCCGCAGAGCACGGCCGATGTCTCGGACATGACGCGATCGCCGACCGTAACGCTCTGGACATCCGGCCCCACGGCGCTGATGCGCCCGCTGAACTCGTGCCCGAGCACCACGGGCGGCGCATAGGGAAAGGTGTCGTGCCGAATGTGGATATCGGTGCCGCAGATCCCGGCGGCCTCCACGGCCACCTGAACCTCGCCGGGGCCGGGCTGCGGCGTTTCCAGGTCGATCAGGTCGAGGTGACCCGGTCCCTTCTTCTGTTTGCAAAGCGCCTGCATCGCCCTTGCCTCACAACTCGTTGAACTGGACGCCTACTGTACCACCCGCACAACGGCCGTGACGGCCTCCGTGGTCATCAGGTCAGTCGCCGTCACTTTCCATTCGCCCACCGCTTCGTTCCAGGCGACCGGTAGATCGATTTCCGCGCGGCCGCCCCTCACGATGATACTCTGCGCGAACCACGGCGCCTCTTCGCCGTCGGGCCCGGTTGCGCGGACTTTCAGGGCGCGACCGCCGCGGGCCCGCGGAATGTCGATGCGGAGCTTGAGCGACCCGCCGCGGGCCACGGCATCCGCGACCGCGGCCAGCGTTGGCACTTGCAGTGGCGCCTCGCTCACGGCAAGCAAGGTCGCCATGAATGGGGACACGCTGGTCGTGAACGAGTCGGTGAGACCGATGCTGCGGCCCGTGCGCATCTCGTAGACGTAGCGCGGTTCGGGCAACTTCACCGTGACGGGCACGGACATATCCTTGCCGCCGTCGAAAGGCGCCGGCGGCGGATCAGGTGTTCCGTTCGGCTCCGGCCACGTGCCCCAGGACGGGCCGTGCAGGGCCACGACCTCGGTGCCCGCCCCCGTGCGCCAGCGCATCGCCTCGATGTTGCGGTGCCGGCGCCCGTCGCCGTCCACGAGTTCGAGGGGCGCTTCGACGCCGGCTTCGGCAAGCAACGCTCGGAAGAACTTCGAGGCGTCCTCGGGCCCGTCGTGTACCGCGAGCTTCGGGTAGGACCACATCGAGAAGTTCAGGAGGATGGCGCGACCCTTGCCGGCTTCGTGAACAATGCAGATCGGCGTGTCGCCGGCCCGGCCGAGCGCCTTGCCGGTCGTGACTTCGATGTTGGGATTGACGTACAGCTCGCGACGGTCCAGTTTGAGCCGGGTACGGCCGATCGTGCCCGCGATGCTGCCCGGCGCGTTGGCAACCGGCGCGCTGCCCGTGTGCCGCATACCGAACAGATCATCCAGGACGCCGCCCTCGCGCGGCTTGCCGCGTGCGCCGTAGATCCCCGGCCGCACGTCTGCGATCAACGTTCCGCCGCCGGCGACGAATTCGCGAATGAGCTTCTCCTCCTCCGGGCCGATCACCTCGTACTGGGCCAGGATCATCACCTTGCAGGACGTTGCGGCGAACTCGCCGCGCTTGATCTGCCCGTCGGTGGTGTACCGGAATTGCAGGCCGCTGGCACGGATGTTGCGGTGCCACGCCCTGTGACTGCGCCGGTTCACCTCGTGCGTTTGGGATTGCGGTGTGCCGGAGCGGGTCCGGCCCCCGTCGTCGCGCCACCGAAAGATCCCGTAGGAAGGTCCGTCACCGATCTTGGCCATCTTGACCGACGCCATGGAGTGGAGCATCACGATGCCGTCGTCCAGCATCTGCGAGCCCGGGTTTCCGTTCAGAAGCGTGCCCAGGCCGTCGCTGAGAATCCGGGCCGATTCGAACATCCGGCGCAGGTCGGGGCTCAGCCTCATGCCGGGTGTGAACGCGTTGTCGATGCGCCACTTGCCCTGCGTATTGCCCCCGCGGAGAAAGCTGGCCCAGAACGACGTGCCGCCGACAAAGTGGCCGTGCAGATACCCCTTGGGCGCGATGGAGCGGATCACCTCGTTGGTCGTCTCGCCGTTTTCGCCGCCGTAGGGCATCCACCAGCCGGTGTTGCGGACGATCACATCGATGTCGGCGTCGAGGTAGATGTCACTGCCTTCCACGCCGCACTTCGCCTGCGGATCCATGACGCGGGCCGCGTCGCCGAAGCGCTTGCAGTGGTTCGCGAAATTCCAGTACTGGAACGATCGCCGATCGATGTAGCGCGGGTAACTGCGCCAGTCTTCGGTCCAGGCAGTCGACGTGTGCGTGGGGCCGATACTCGAGTGTTCGTTATTGGCATAGAGCAGCACCCAGGCCTTCTTCTGCTGCGCCGTCAGGTGTACCAGCGCGGTCATGTCGATGATCGGCTCGATCTCGGTGAACGACTTGAACGACGAACCCCACGATTCGTTCAGCGCTTCGATCGTGGCGTACTCGCCTTCGAGCCACTGCTGATAAACCTTCCAGCACGAGGGGTGCAGGCAGGAGCCGAGCACCGCCACCTCGTCGCCCATGCTATAGACCAGCACGCCGTGACGTCGAAAATCGCGCTCGTCGTCCAGCCACTTGCGCAGGCGCTGCGACGCGGCCGGCTCGTCGTTCCAGCAGCCGTCCGCCCGCGTGAGAATTCCGTGCTCATCCACCGAGGGTTCCTGGGGCCCCGAGTCCGGCAGGCGGTAGAGACCGCTGCCGCAGTAGGGCGTGTAGTTCATGCCGGCCCGGGTCATGTACCACCAGGGGACGTGGCTCGTCTCGATGCGCGACGTCACCCCGCTGGCGGCAAGCACGTCGTCGGCCAGCTCGAGAAACTGTGTCGCGTACAGCCGGCCCCACACCATGAAGTTCCACTGATCCTGTTTGCGTCGCGTGATCGTGTACGCGCCCGGGTAATAGGTGTGATCGATTTCGCGGCCGCCTTCCACCAATGCCGCTTCAACGCCGATGTATCCGGGCATCCGCGCATCCGTGGGCAGCGAAAACGCGACCTGGTCGGTCGGGTTCGCCATCTCCTGCCGGGCCAGCACGCGGCCGTGGCGATCGACGGCGTGCACGCGAAGCGAGCGCCCGGCGACCGCGGGCGCGGACAGTTCGACCGTTCCCCTGATGGGGTCGCCGGCTTCGCCCCACTCGCGATCTAGATTGACCTTCCTGATGCCCTGCGGCGTGGTGACGCTGAATCCCTTGATGACCCATCCCGCGACGCCGTTCTTACCGTCCGCGATCGCGTCGATCCAATAGGACCCCGCGGGAAGCGTCGGCAGGTCCAGGCCTGTGTGTCCCCTCGCGGATCCAAGGTCGTCAATGGTGGAAAGTTCCTGTGAGCCACGCGCCTCGCTGCGGATGCGAACCCTGATGCGCCGCGGCGTGCTTCCGCTCTTGTCGTTCCAGCTCAGCTTGATCGGGTGGGACGCCAGTTGATCACGGGCGATGGCGTCCGAACCGACGTCGATCTCGAGCTCCAGCTTTGGTTCCCGATCGGCCGCCCACAGCACGGCCCGGCCCTGTGCTTCGTAATAAAGGTCGCGCCGAACGCCGAAACCGAAAACGAGCTGCCTGGGCGTCGCAGCGTACGCGTTCCAGGAGGCATCGGACGGGTATTTGTCCAGCGACACCATCCGACCCTTGCCCCTCGTAAAGCAGCGGACTTCGAGCCCCGCCAGAGATTCCGGCGATCGGGCGACTGCCTCGAACTCTTTCAGGAGGGGCTTGTCTTCCTCCTGAAGCCCATACACGAAGACCATGCCCGCGCCCTGTTCGACGTGGCGAAGGACGGTTTTTCGCGCCTCGTCGGGGAGGTGCCCCATCACTGACCCCCTGACGACATAGCAGTCGTACGGTTTCTCGAGCAATCGGGCCAGGCGCTTCTCGCCCGTTTCGCCGCCGAAGACACCGGAGCCGCCCGCGTACGCGATCGCGTAGGTGTTGCCCTTCTCGGTCATCGCCAGCGCCGCGTCGCCCGACAGGTCGAAACGCTGCATCAGCTCCACGGCGTGGCGCAGCGGAAGGCCGTTGATGTTGGGACTCTGCTGCGTGATGAAAAGCGTTCGGACGGTTCCGCCCGCGTAGGGTTTCGCCCACTTTGTATGCGGCGTCTCATGCTCATTCTCAAGAGAATTGGCCAGCTCGATCGACTCCAGTGACGGGTCGGCCAGCGCCGCGGCAGACACCAGCTGCAACACCACCCCGATCGCGGAAAGCCCGATCATGCCGTTTCTCATGCCCACAGCTCCGTAGTGCTTGGCGGCCCGGTCTAGAATGGTTTCCATCCACTCGTAGCGTGCTGAGCTGGCTGCAGCTGCGCCTGGCTTTGTCGTGCTGCATCGACGACCCGCAGCGGGGTCGCCTGTTTCGCCCTCCGCGTCAGACTTGCTTCGCCGACACTCAAAATGCTACGAAGTGGATGCAAAACGCTCTAGTGTCGCATCCCACCGAGTGAACGGTGCCCAGATTACTCGATATGAGCGCTACCCGCGATAGCATTGCATTGGCAGGAGCACACCGAAACCGCCGGCCGGCCGGCGAAATTCGTCAACATTTTGAATTAGACTATTCTTTGCGACCATGACACGGGCCGTCGCGTGATGGTCACATCCGTGTTCGTGAGCGTCCAGGATGAACAACTCGCGATCGCTCTGGCTCGTTTCGCTGTTGCTTGTGGCGACCGTGGCATCCTACGGGCGCCTCGAAACCGCCACGAAGCGACCTCTCTGGTTGGACGAGCATTTCACACGACAGATTTCCACGCTCCCTTCGCTTGGCGACGTGTACAAGAGTTCCGTTCTGGATTTCAACGGTGACACGCCCGTTCTTTACCCCGCCGCGAGTTGGGTCCTGTATCGCTGGCTCAGCCCGCGCTGGGCGGTACGCCTGACCTCGATCGTCAGTGGCGTCGCCGCGGTCGTCCTGCTGGCCCTGGTGGGTCGCGTTCTGTTCGGACGGCGGACCGGCCTGATCGCCGGCTCGCTGCTTGCCTTGTGCGTCTACCACATCAACTACTCCCAGGACGGTCGCGCCTATGCGCTTCTGGGGTGCGGGGCGACGGCCCAGTTCTATTTCCTGGTCTGCTATCTGGGGAAAGGTAGAGCACGGGACGTCGTGGGTTGGGGGCTGAGCGCCATGGTGTCGCTATACGCGCATCACTTCTCAATGATTTACGTGGTGTGCGGCCTGGCCGTTGCGGCGATCACCCTCGTTGCCAACGCCATGCGGCGGGGCGCGGCTCGTGACGCACAGGCGAATCCGGCAGCGCCGCCGCAGAACGCGTCGGGTACGGACACCGGCGCCGCGGACTCCCTGCCTGGATCGGCGATGCCGGATGGCGCCGCCGGAACCGTGCTGTCACGGATGGTCGCACCTGTCGTTGTACTGCTCGCGATGGCGGCGCTTTACGCGCCGGGGTTGAAGACGTTCATCGCCTTCGCGTCGCGCCCGCGCATCGGCGAGCCGCACACGTTGAACCTTTCCGTGAAGTTTTTCTCAGAGCTGATCGGCCGGTGGGGAAACGGATCGCAATGGTCCGTCATTTACGCGATCTTTCTCGCCCTCGGTGTCTGGTCCGTGCTCTACAGGCGCGGCCTGACGCTGGCGTGCCTGCTGTGGCTTGCGGCACCCTTTGCGCTGTTCGGCTTCGTCCCCTTCACCAAGTTCTTCGATATCCGCTACCTCATCGGATCGCTGCCGGTGTTCATCCTTCTGGTCGCCGAAGGAATCGCCGTCGTGTCGCGCATCGGTGCGCCTCTGGGCCGGAAATCCGGCGCGTCGGGAAGAATCGCGGGCAAGATCCGATATGCCGATCTGCCGTCACTCGCGGTTTTTGGGTTCCTGTTGTGCCTGTCCGTGTCGACTTACATCGATTTCAGGCAGACCGCGACGCGGTGCAGCAGTTTCTTCGAGGCACCGGAACTGATGGACATCGACGACGGGTTCTGCGGGAAACACCTGATCCTCAACTCGCTGCATGGGCCGCACTCCTTTCTGCTGAAGCCGACGGCCACCTCTGACAAGCGCCGCGACCCGTGAATCGTCTAAAGCCCGGATCAAGCGACCGCGGCCGCGGCATGCCGCAATGGGTGTTCTCGCACCTGCCGCAGGAGCGCAAGCCGATCTACGTCGATCTGCACAGTCCCCCATCTGTGGAACTCCTGTCGAAACTGCTGCGCGTGGCCGCCGCGACGGACGACGACGCGCCCCTGCGCATCTGCGAGATGCTGCCCACGCCGCGCCAGGCGTGGCTCACCGATGCCGAGTCACGACGTTATCTCAGCGAGTTGAGGATCGCCGCCATCGACCCGGTGAAGTGGCGACCGATGAGCGGAGGTTGATACGGAAACGCGTTGCGCGTTGGATATTTGAGCGGTTTAACTTTCACTGTAGCGTTCTGAGCTGGCTGCAGCTGCGCCTGGCTTTGTTGTGCTGCATCGCCGACCCACTGCGGGGTCGCCTGCTTCGCCCTCCGCGCCAGACTTGCTTCGCCGACGCTCAAAACGCTACATCGAAACCTAAAACGCTCTAACCTCTACTTCGCAGACTTAAGACGCTCCTCGAGCGCCGCGAGTTCCAGGGCCAGCTCCGCGGGCAGTTTTTTTCCGAAGCGGTCGAAGTGCTCGCGGATGAGAGGCATCTCCGCCAGCCAACCGTCGAGGTCGACGCGCAGCAATTCTTCGAGGTCGGCGCCGGGCAGGTCCAGGCCGTCGGTGTCCAGCGCGTCGGCCGTGGGCAGATTGCCGATCGGTGTGGACCGCGCGGCGGCATCCCCGCGGCAGCGCTCGGCGACCCACTTGAGAACCCGGATGTTCTCACCGTACCCGGGCCAGAGAAATCGGCCGTCGTTGCCCTTGCGGAACCAGTTGACGTAATACACCTTCGGCATGTTCGCGCCGCCCTTCTCGCCCATCGCCAGCCAGTGGCGCCAGTAGTCGGCCATGTGGTAGCCGCAGAACGGCAGCATCGCCATCGGATCGCGACGCAGTTGCCCGAGCCCGCCGGCGGCCGCCGCAGTTTTTTCGCTGGCCATGATCGAACCGAGAAACGTGCCGTGCCGCCACGACAGCGCTTCGATGGCCAGGGGCACCGTCGTCGCCCGCCGGCCGCCGAACAGGATCGCATCGATCGGCACGCCCGCCGGGTCTTCCCACTCCGGGGCGATCACGGGGCATTGGCGGGCAGGGCAGGTGAAGCGCGCGTTGGGATGCGCCGCCGGATTTTCGCTCGCCGGCGTCCAGTCGTTGCCGTGCCAGTCGCGCAGGTGGGCCGGCGGCTCGTCGGTCATTTCCTCCCACCAGACGTCGCCGTCGTCGGTCAGGGCGCAGTTGGTGAAGATGGAGTTCGCTCGTAGTGTTTCCATCGCGTTCGGGTTGGTGTCGCGGCTCGTGCCCGGGGCGACGCCGAAAAACCCGGCCTCGGGGTTGATCGCCCGCAGCCGGTTTTGCGAGTCGAACTTCATCCACGCGATGTCGTCACCGATGCATTCGACTTTCCAGCCCGCAATCGTCGGGTTCAACATGGCCAGATTGGTCTTGCCGCACGCCGACGGGAACGCGGCTGCCACGAACTTGACGTCGCCGTCAGGCGCGGTCAGTTTCAGAATGAGCATGTGCTCGGCCATCCATCCCTCCTCGCGGGCCATCGTCGAAGCGATCCGAAGCGCCAGGCATTTCTTGCCGAGCAGGGCGTTGCCGCCGTAACCCGACCCGAAGCTCCAGATCTCTCGCGATTCGGGGAAATGGCAGATGTACTTGTTCTCGGCGTTGCAGGGCCATGCGACGTCGTCGCGGCGCCGGCCGCTGCCGTCGACCAGCGGATGGCCAACAGAGTGCAGACACGGAACGAAGGGACCGTCGCTGCCCAACACGTCGAGCACTGACTGCCCCACGCGCGTCATGGTGTGCATGTTGACGACGACGTACGGCGAATCGGTGCACTGAACGCCGACGTGGGCGATGGGCGATCCGACCGGACCCATGCTGAACGGTATGACGTAGAGTGTCCGCCCCTTCATGCAGCCGTTGAACAGGCCCTTGAGCGTGACCTTCATCTCGGCGGGGTCGGCCCAGTTGTTGGTCGGCCCCGCGTCGTCCTTGCTGTCGCAGCAGATGAACGTGCGATCTTCGACGCGGGCGACGTCCGCCGGGTCGGACCAGCAGATGAAACTATTGGGCCGCTTCGACTCGTCCAGGCGAATAAACGTTCCCGAATCCACGAGCGCCTCGGCCATGGCGTCGTACTCGGTCGAAGAGCCGTCGCAGAGGTGCACACCGTCCGGCTGGCACAGGGCGGCGATTTCGTTGACCCATGTGTTGAGCCGTTCATGGCCACTGATCGCAGTGAACGCCGAGCGATTCGCACTGTTGGACATCGAAGTCACCTTTCCTGAGAAGGCTCTGGGACGATTCTGGAACCAATTATGAAATCAATCCTGGAGCGAATCTGGAGCGAATCTGGAGCGAACGTAGTGAACGGGACCCCGGCATCGGCTCAACAGGATCCGGCCCACAACCACACACGGACAGCAAACATGGACGTCCACCGTTTGCGAAGAATTCCATCTTATGGGTCGACGCCGTGATCATCAACCGCGCTCGGAATCATCGAAGGCGCGCAGTGCGTGCGCCGCGTCGGCCAGCAGCAGGCTGGCCACCGGCCCCGGACAGGCGCCTCCTTCCATGGTCGCGTCGTGGATCTGCTGCTCGGCGAACGTCTCGGTCTGATCCGGCCATAGAAAGGCGAATACGCCCCAGGGTTGCGTTGTGGTGTAGTCGGGCTGCGTGTGCTCCAGGTGGTACCGCGCGGCCTGCTCGAGGCGCCTGGCCCACGACGTGTTACGTCGCTGAATCGCCAGGTTGGCCAGGGCGTGCATGCCGCACAACTCCCGGTAGGTCCAGGCATCCAACGCCTCGCCGTCCCGCCGGGGATGCAACGGCTGACCCGCGGACGCGGCAGTGTCGGGTGGCGCGATGTGGATCGCCTGGTGCACGACCGAGTCGATCAACTCGATATCCGCGTCGCGGCACAGGGCCTCGGCCTGCTCGAAAAGGCACAACGCCTGCCACAACACCAGATCAACACGGTCCGCCGGTGGCGGCACGTCTGCATATTGTTCGATGTCACGCGCCGGTTCCACCGCATCGGGAAGGCGGTCTTCGCACGCGCTCCAGGCGCTACGAGGAAGCTGTTCATAGCAAAAATTGAACGCCGCAATGTGCAGATGCAGGACCAGACCGTGATAGACCGGCCGGCGATGGCCGTCGGGTTCGCCCATCATCGGCGTCCTGGCCCCCGCGGCCCGACCCATCCGCGAGAGGCGATCGAATCCCGCCACGAGGTCGGACGCCGTCGCGGCGGCGTCAGCCAGCAGCATCCGGGCGGCGGGCACACCGATCAGCACCGAATCCGGTGTCGTATGAAGCTGTGACGCGGCCCGAAGTCCGTCGCCGGCCAGCGTTGCCAGCAAACGGTGGTATCGATTAAACTTTTGCTCGCTCACGGGTACCTTTATACAAGGTGGCACAATGCCCAGGTGGATCGAGGTGGGTTCGGTCGCGGATTTCCCCGCAGGCGAAAAAAAATGTGTCGACGTCGGTGAGGTGCCCGCCGTCGTATGCAACGTCGGTGGCCGCTTGTGCGCTGCGGTAAACATCTGCCCGCACGCGGGCCTGCCCGTGGGAGACGGAGAACTCACCGGCGGCATCCTGATCTGTCCGTACCACGGCTACGCGTTCGACGTCGCGTCGGGAAGAAACATCGATTCGGACGACGATCCACCCTTGAAAACGCTTGGCGTCCGCGTCACCGAAGATCAGCGTGTGCAGATCGACGCGGACGGGCAGAACGCCGAGTGAGTCGCAAGTTTCAAGTGGTGATAGTCTCAAGTCAGGCGCAACGAGTTGCGTTTGCACGGGACTTGCGACTTCCACGACTTTCGACTTGAGACGGTCGCGTAGCGACCCGCGACTTCGACTCGAACCCGCCAATTGAATAACTCCCATGCTTGGCGCAGTACTGAAACATCTCGCCGACGACCGCCCCGCGGCGCTGAATCGCTTGAAAGAGTTTCTTGCGATCCCCAGCATCAGCACGGACAGCGCGTATGCGGCGGACGTTCGCGGCGGCGCCGACTGGATTGTCGCCGCTCTGCGCCAGGCCGGCTTCGACGCGACCGCCCACGAGACCAACGGCCATCCCGTGGTCGTCGGCTCCGCCGGGCCGAAGGGCGACCAGCCCGGCGCGCTTTACTACGGGCACTATGACGTTCAGCCTCCGGATCCGGTCGAGTCCTGGATCAGCCCGCCGTTCGAGCCCACGGTCCGCGACGGGGCCGTCTTCGCCCGCGGCGCCTGTGACGACAAGGGGCAGATCTGCTGCATCCTCGAGGCCCTGCGTGCGTGGAAGCAGGTACACGACGACGTGCCGCTGCCGATCACCGTGCTGTTCGAAGGCGAAGAGGAGTGCGGCAGCCGAAACCTTCCCGCGTTCGTCGAAGGCAATCGATCGCTATTGGACGTCGGCGGCGACGGCCGGGGCGTGGCCGTGATCAGCGACACCAATATGTGGGAAAGTCCCGACGGGCCGCTCGTGGCGATCACATACGGCCTGCGCGGAATGGTCTATTACGACGTTGAGCTGCACGGCCCGACGCGCGACCTGCACAGCGGCATGTACGGCGGCACGCTTGCCAATCCGGCGACGATCCTGACGAAGGTTCTCGGCGGCCTGTTCGACGACGACCGGCGCGTGACGATTCCGGGATTCTACGACGACGTGGCGCCCCCCGACGAGGAAGAACAGCTTCGATGGAACCAATTGCAATTCGACGAAAAAAACTTTCTCGGCGCAGTGGGCGTCGGTGAGGGTTTCGGCGAAAAGGGATTCGACCTGCTGGCACGCCGGTGGGCCCGCCCGTCGTGCGACATCAACGGTCTGTACGGCGGCTACGGCGGCGAGGGCGCCAAGACGATCATCCCGGGCTTCGCGGGCGCCAAGGTCAGCTTCCGCCTGGTCCCCAACCAGACGCCCGAAACAATCGCACAATCATTCGAGACGTGGGTGCGCAGCCACGAAGTGCCCGGCTGCACGTGGAAGCTGACATCTCACGGCCAGGCGACGCCGGTCGTCGTTCCGACCGATTCACCTCACCTCGCCGCGGCCGTCCGCGCCGTCGAAACATCCGCCGCGCACCGGCCGGTCCTCATACGCGAGGGCGGCACGATCCCCGTCGTTCACGATTTCAAGAAAACACTCGGCCTCGACACCCTTCTGATCGGCTTCGGCCGGATGGACGACTGCGTCCACGCCCCGAACGAGAAGTTCAACCTGCACAGCTTCGAACTGGGCTGCCGGACGCATGCAGCCTTGATTTCTGAATTGGCAAAGATGTAAGGGAGAAGGCACGAAGGGGGGAGTTTGTTGCAGTGGATCCGTGAGCCGAAAATCGGCCAGGTCAGACGGGGTGATATCCGTCGTCGCGGCGGGTGTGATCCATCCTCATCGGTTCGACTTCGTTCGTTCTCAATTGACCGACCAGATTCCAATAACGCGATCAATCGCTCACAGGCCCTCGGCGACAATCCCCCCTTCGTGCCTCTCTTCAATCAATCCCCGAACAATCCCACCTTCGGGCACATCCCCTGCGCTTCGAAGTGCTCGATGGCTTCGCAGGTGGAATCAAAGACCTTCGTGGCGGTTTCCGTGATGAAGGGGCTGGGATTCTTCGCCGGCTTCCAGACCACGTAGACCTGCTTGCCGTGTTCGAAGGCGTGCTGCAGTTCGCGCTCGACACCGCTGGAGAGTCCGGGGATGCCGCCGGGCAGTTCCGGGATGTAGCTGCAGATCATGTCGCACTGGTCGATCAACCTGAAGTCGCGCATGTAGATCTGACCGTCTACGTCGCCGGCGATGTCCAGAATCTGCTTGACCGGCACGTCGAATGTCTCGCGGCCCTCCGGTGTCGCCATCACGGCGCTGATAAAATCGCATCCGGCCTTGGCCGCCACGATTGCCTGATCGAGCAGGATCTTTTCGTCCACGTCTCCAGGATCGAACGTGTTGAAATGGATCGCGAGCTCGGCGCGGAACGCGTCAATCTCGGCGAGCACCTCGGGCATGTCCACGACGTGGCTCATCGGGAACGAGGGATACAACTTGAGCATCTGCGGTCGGCGCACGAGGCGATAGCAGGATTCGTGGGTCGCGCAGTGGCGCCCGCGCGACAGGATGAAGCAGTTGTTCTGGCAGTTCAGGGCCTGAGCGAGCAGCTCCGTGGCCATGATCTCCTCCTCGCGCCACACCATGAGATCCTTGAGTGTCGCATCGACCGTGTGGTCGCGGTGCAGCCTGTGGTGCACGACCTCGATGTTGTCCACCAGACAGATCAGCATGTCCGGGGCCAGCTTCCGAAGCTGATCGAAATCGAACGCGCTGAACAGTCCGTGGCGCCAGCGGAACGTCGCATGGGTATTGACAAACAGATCGGTCTTGCCCGCCGACTCGGCGATGATGTCCCGGAACACTGCCCGGCGCAGGGCCGTGAGGCGGCTGAGCGGCAAGTCGAGGATCCGCCCGGGGCTCACGTTCTGAGCCTCCTGGTACATCATGTCGCCGACGTTGTAGAGTTCGATCTGCTCGCCGCGTTCGGCGGCAAGGCGCACGACGGTCTGGAGGTAATCCTTCTTCTCCATACCGACCTGACCGGTCACAATCGCGCGCATGTGGGGTTCCCTATCCGGATTATATGGGTTTGGTCGGGCATCCCACGATCGATGGTGGTGGAGTCCCACGTTTGTACAAAAGGCCGACCTTTGTCATCATGAATAAGGTTCTGTCTGACGGATCTGCCTGGCGTCGACTCCCGATGTAGATCGGGACTTCGTTCGGTCTTCGGCCCACGGCCGACCCGTCAGACAGAACCTGGTCCGCCGCGCGGCGGACAGCCGACATCCATCGCGTGATTCCGAGGTGCTGCAATGCCTTCAACTGTTTTGATCATCATCCTGATTGTGATTGGCCTGAGCGTTCTGGCCATACTCGCGGTCGTGGCCAACTTCCTGATGCTGTGGTTGCAGGCGTTGACCTCGGGCGCCCGGGTCACCTTCTGGGCTCTGATCGGCATGAAGATACGAAAGGTCGACCCTCGCACGATCGTGCTGACACGGATTCAGTCGGTCAAGGCGGGGCTCGACGTCGAGACGAACCAGCTTGAGACCCATTACCTGTCCGGCGGCCACGTACGCAACGTGGTCAACGCCTTGATCGCGGCCAGCCGGGCCAAGATCGATCTTCCCTGGGATACCGCCTGCGCTATCGATCTGGCCGGACGCGACATCCTCGACGCCGTCAACACCTCGGTGAACCCGAAGGTCATCGACTGCCCCAACCCGCAGATGGGCCGGGTGACAATCGACGCGGTCGCACAGGACGGCATTCAGCTCAAGGCCAAGGCGCGGGTTACCGTCCGGGCGAACATCTCGCGCCTCGTGGGTGGTGCCACCGAAGAGACGATCATCGCGCGCGTCGGCGAGGGCATCGTCACGACCATCGGTTCGGCAACTTCTCACAAGGCGGTGCTGGAAAACCCGGACAACATCTCCAAGACGGTTCTGGGCAAGGGTCTCGACGCGGGCACGGCCTTCGAAATCCTGTCGATCGACATTGCCGACATCGACGTGGGTGAGAACATCGGTGCCAAGCTGCAGGCCGACCAGGCCGAGGCAGACAAGCGACGTTTTCAGGCCGAAGCCGAGAAGCGACGGGCCATGGCGGTGGCCGAGGAGCAGGAGTTTCGCGCTGAGATCGAGAAGAACCGCGCGTTGGTCGTCCTCGCCGAGGCCGATGTGCCCAAAGCGATGGCCGACGCATTCCGCCAGGGAAATCTGGGCATCATGGATTACTACCGCATGCGGAATATCGAGTCCGATACGACCATGCGCCGCAATATTGCGCAGGAAGGCGATGAGGAGACGAAGGGTTGAGGATTGGGTGCCGGTCCGCTATGGCGTTGCGTTCGTCTTATCGTTCGTCTTATTTGGTGACTTTCCGCATTTCGATTGAGCAGTCCTGAGTCAGTTTTCTCCCCCCTTCGTCGCTCCGCCGCTCGTTCATCTTACCCCGCGCCGACAAAATCACGCAAAGCCACGTCCTCTCCTGCCACGAGCGCCTTGCGCAACCCATCGCAGAACGCCCAGAGAAGGTCGTCCGCCAGGTCGGCAAGACCGAGTTGCGCCGCGATGCGCTGCGTTAGGCGATCGACACCGGTTCCGTCCGCGGCGCTGATGGCGATCGGATCGTCGTGGCCGGTCCCGGCGCCCGGCGGCGGCGGCGGGGTCACGAGGTCGACCTTGTTGACGACCCACAGGTCCGCGGAACGGGGCAGCGCCTCGGCGTGCGGCCAGTCGGTCGAAGGGTCGCGCATCACAACGAGCACATCGGCCGAGACGATCACCTGCCGGGCCAGATCGATGGCCTTCTGCTCCACGGGGTCGCGTCCGCGGCGCAGACCCGGCGTGTCGAGCCAGCGCACCGCAATCGCGCGGTGGGGATTGGGAATCGAAAGTCGCACGTCAAACGTCGTGGGATGGTCCTGCGCGATGGACGCGTCGTGCGCGTTCGGTGTGTCTTGGGCGTTCGGCGCGTCCAGGCGCGCCGCGGCCGGCGCCGGCAGCAGCAACTCGGCGAGACCCGCGACCCAGTCGCGAGTCGTGCCGGGCAGGTCGGCGACGATGCTCGCCG